>NZ_JACGVZ010000087.1:0-911 GCF_014077465.1 Colwellia sp. BRX10-4 | reverse complement strand
CTTTTCATTGGCTTAGATACCCATAAAACATTTACTGAAGTCGCTTATATTGAAGACCAACGTGGCGCTAAATCAACTCATCTAGGTAAAATACTCAGTAATAAAGCCGCCTTTAAAAAACTCGCACGACAATTACAATCAAAATATCCAGATGCCACACTTCATTTTGTTTACGAAGCAGGTCCTTGTGGCTATTGGATTTACCGCTTTCTCACCAGCCTTAATCATTGTTGCTATGTCATCGCACCTTCTCTTATCCCTAAAAAACCAGGAGATAAAATCAAAACCGATAAACGTGATGCGCTCAAACTTGCAAAGCTGCTCAAGTCTGAAGACTTAACATCTATCTATGTCCCTGAGCCAGAAGATGAAGCCGTACGGGACTTATCTCGGGCACGAGAAACAGGCATGAAAGACTTAAAGGATGCTAAATATCAACTTAAAGCATTGTTGTTACGTAACAACATTAACAGCAAAATAAAAGATAACTGGTCATTACAACATTTGCGTTGGCTCGCTGAATTAGTATTACCTCATCCTTGTCAGCAAATTGTTTTGCAAGAAGCGGTTTTAACCATTAATGAACGACTAAAACGCTTAAAAAGGCTGGATAATGAATTAACACATCAAGTGAAAAACTGGCGGTTTTATCCTGTAGTTAAAGCGATACAGGCGCTCCGTGGTGTGAGGTTATTAGTCGCCACAGGAGTGATTGCCGAACTAGGTGACTTATCACGGTTCGACCATCCCAGAAAATTAATGAGTTACCTTGGTCTTGTACCAAGTGAACATTCAAGTGGCGATAAACGCCATTTAGGTGCTATTACCAAATGCGGTAACAGCCGTGCAAGACGACTACTGGTCGAAGGTGCACATTCGTATAAACACAACGCCAATATTTCAAAAGAAAT
>NZ_JACGVZ010000055.1:0-4611 GCF_014077465.1 Colwellia sp. BRX10-4 | reverse complement strand
TTGCCACCTTTGAAAAAGGTAAAAGAAGCAATGCTTATTAGTGCTGCACTAAACCGAGTTTAGCGTAAAACACTTAGCTAAAAATGTCTTGCCCTAAAACGTATTTATTAAGAGCATATAACGCCTTGCTAAGCGGCGCAAAATAGTTGGCTAAAATGTGCGAGGAACGAAGCGCAGCCAACTGTTATGCGTCCGTTTGAGCAACTTGTTATGTGCAATTACTGCCAAAACCCCAATTCCCAGCCTAATAAAACAAACTGAAAAATCAATAAAATTGCTGTGAATAAAGCCAATTTCTTACGTGTTTTATAGCGTGTTATAAAATACCCAAGTAGTAATAAGTCGTAAAGAACTATAACAATTAATAACAGTAAGGATATCCAACTTCCTAATGATAAGTGTGTTCCATGGATATCAAAAATATAGTCAAAAGGGACAATAAATAACTTGGGTTCTATACCAATCAAAATACCAAAGATTGGAAGAATGAAAAATTTGATATATCTACTCAAAGTCTGAAACCCATTTGCACATAACGCCCCATTAAGAGGCAAATAATAGTTGGCTAAAATAAGCGACGAAGGAGCAAATAGCCAGCTGTTATTTGTCCTGCTTGAATGGCTTGTTAGCAGTACGTTGTCCACACAATAAAAAGCAAGGCTGGATAAATCAATTAAACATCTTCATTTTTAGATAAGAAAAATAAGATAAGCGTTGGAATTATTAATACTCCTGCTAAACCCCACGAGTAAATATTACGATTTCGCTTTTTTGCTAAATAAACAGCTAATCCAATAAGTATTGAAATGAATATTAAATCTTGTATTAATGATGCTTGAAATGTACTCATGATTTTCTCTATTTAGGTACTGCTAACGCCCTGTTAAGAGGCAAAATTTAGTTGGCTAAAATGTTGAGGAACGAAAACAGCCAACTGAATTTTGTCCTGCTTTAACAGCTTGTTAGGGTTACTTACCACGGAAAGCAACTAAGACTTACAGGTCTGATTTGACCACTTAATCTTGTTGCTACCTCTGTCCATGTTTTACAACCATTAGCGTGTAAAAGTAGTTTAGTCACACGACTTTTGATTACAGTCCAATCAAACTCTTCAAGAATTAATGTTGGAGGAGAAAAACAATTAATTGGTCGTAATGTCAGAGCATTAGGAGACGCTACATAAAATTCAAAAAAAACACTATCAGCTTGATGATTTTCGAAACATAAATCTAGTTCAATTAAAATATCAAAATTTTCAAGATCATCTGGATAAGCAGAATTACAAGAATCTAATTGATCGCTGGATAAATCGAGTAACTCAATATTCATGGTAACCCTAACGCCTTGCTAAGCGGCGCGAAATAGTTGGCTAAAATAGCGAGGTACGAGCACAGCCAGCTATTTGTGTCCGTTTGAGCAACTTGTTATACGGTTTTGCTCCGAATTTACTTTTCTAAAGCTCTTTTCCACCAAGGTACGGTATAGTCCACTTTATCTTCAGGGATTATACTTCTATGCTCTCTAACATAGTAATCCCAAAATGAGGTTTTAGACTCTTTGTTATAAATGACAAAGTCTTTATTTGATTCGTGAAACTCTAACAATTTTCGATATGCACCAACAGGCTCTAATGGATTACCTTGCTGAAAAATCACCACGCCGCCATATAGTTCATAGAGCTTTTTACTTATTTTATATGTACGCACAAAGTCTTTGTAAATATTTGAAATTTGTTCATTAATTTCTTCTGATTCTATTTCAGTTGGACGCCAGTTCGCTTCACTTTTAGGCCGCTCAGAAGACAATGCTTCCATTGCATTAATATAGTCATCAACTTCTTCTTGTGATGGCTCCACATCGTAATTTTCCGAGAATTTACTAACAACTTGTTTCCATATCAATGAAGTCAACTTGCTATTGTGAACTCTATTCACAATTTCTGCTGTTGACAAATCAGGATAAGAGCGCTTGTACCTATCCAACTCTCGTTCCTCTGGTTCTAGATCCTTAAGATATATAGTTTCCCCAAATACTAAAGCTATTTTTTCATTTTTATAAGTGCCTGAGTTTCCGCTAAAAGATGAAATAACCATCAATGTAACAAATGCGTAAGTTAATAATTGAACCATTTTCATAAAATACCTCCATGTGTCCTTAGTGTGATGCTACCGTATACTTCGAACTCTGATTAACCGTATAACGCCCCACTAAGAGGCAAATGATAGTTGGCTATAATAGAGAGCGAAGCGAACAAAGCCAACTGTTATTTGTCCTGCTTGAGTGGCTTGTTATATGCCGAATGCTAATATTTTATAGTATAAGTAATTGGGTTATTATAATTCCAATTAGAACCTGAAGTCTGAACTTTACCTAAAACCATAAACTCTTTAATTTCTCGTCGTACACTTTTTGTTTGCATCAAAAATAAAAGTAACCAGATACCGAAACAACAAAAAAACAATAATGCGAGGTTTGGGTAGCTAAAGTATGAAAGAAATATAGCTGATAAAACAAATAGAAGAGACAGCCACTTAAAATTTGGGCTGAACACTATCGTCACTACAGAATCATCAAGTTGATTTCTTGAATATATGAACATGCTAAACTCCAACTCCTTTTAGGCATATAACGCCCCATTAAGAGGCAAATAATGGTTGGCTAAAATAAGCGACGAAGGAGCAAATAGCCAACTGTTATTTGTCCTGCTTGAATGGCTTGTTATATGTAATTTACAAGGCAAACTATTAAGTTACCAAAAACATAAATGGTTATAGAGTGGAATGAGTAGATTTAAAAAACCTTTCGCCACTTGCCACCAAACCGTGAATTTGAGCCTTTTACACTTTGGCTAATTATTTCCACAAAACAAGTTAGGCGAAAACTCTATAACCAAGAATACAAACTAATTTATGCCGCTAAAGTTACCACAAAAAAGAACGGAAACAAGCACAAACTAATAAATTAAATGCCCAAGTTACAAAACATAATTTTATGAACAGTGGCGACATATAACGCCTCAATAAGAGGAAATTTATAGTTGGCTAAAATGTTGAACGCAGTGAAAACAGCCAACTGTAAATTTTCCTGCTTGATTGCCTTGTTAGGTTTTAACAACCACCATCAGAACTCCCACAATCCGAACTGGAAGAAAAACTGCTAGTTACACTAGCACCAATTACAGCAGAAGAAGACTTACTAGATTGAGTTTCAATTGATGAACGCTTTCCCTTTAAAGTACCAAGAAAGCACAAAAAGCTAAACGCTATAATTCCTGCTGGAAAAGACCATACTTGAGAAGTTAATCCAGCATAAATTGCAAAAGCCACTAATAACAATAATAGGTACCTAAAGACTTTTTTCATTTTGAATATTCCTTAAATTTAATAACAATCAAACTAATAGTCTCTAATAAATCATTTTTATTACAAAAGAGTAAAAATTTAATATATGCCGAAATTGAATGAAAACCTAACGCCCCATTAAGCGGCAAATAATAGTTGGCTAAAATAGTGAGGCACGAACTACAGCCAACTGTTATTTGTCCGTTTGAATGCCTTGTTAGCTGTGTGCTAGCTCATTAGAAAGGTATAAAAAATGGTTCTCTTACAAATTGAACCACAAAGTAAATAACAATGCCAATTGCTGGAAATAATCGCCTTATTAATAAAGAAGTTTGGGGAACCGCATCTGAGAACATAGGAACGATCCCTGAAAGTACAGAAAAAAACAAAGTAAGAACAAGTAGAATTATAATTAAAAAGCTTTGCTCTACATTAAAGAATAAAACCGAAAAAAATATAACAAAAAAGGACCATCCTATTAATTCAAGAGTTGATGTAAGTTTAAAGAATTTGATAATTGGCTCCTTGCCTAAAAGATTTAAATACAGCTAACGCCCCATTAAGAGGCAAATGATAGTTGGCTAAAATAAGCGACGAAGGAGCAAATAGCCAGCTGTTATTTGTCCTACTTGAATGGCTTGTTATGTGAATTTAACTCTAATATATAAGAATATTGAGATTAGAAACATTATTAATGACAAACCATACACCGTATAAATACTTAACATATCACTATCATAGGTTTCTTGGTAAGTAATAATTAGCACACCCTCAATACCTATTTGCTTAGCTTCGTAAACGTCATTTACCAGAGTATAAAAATCATGATACCAAATACTAATATTTTCTTGGTTCTTAAGTTTTTTGATTCTATTGTTATTAACTTTAGTGGAATTGGGTATATCAAAAGATAATTTTTCATTACTTTTAGTGAGTATTGATAAAACCAAACCAGAACTCGTCTTGGGCGTAATGTTAGTTATTTTTCCTGAAATATACTTCAATTTACTAAGCTCTGGAGTTGGGATAAAAAATGCAACTAAGAACATAAGAATAGAAATGAACAGCAAACCTTTAGAGCTTTTAACTTTTGATAAACTATCCAATTTAGCTCCCAGTTTGCCTATTCACATAACGCCACATTAAGCGGCAAAAAATTGTTGGCTATAATGTTGAACGAAGTGAAAACAGCCAACTGTTTTTTGTCCGTTTGAATGCCTTGTTAGGTTAATCTAGCTTCTTTAGTCGCATAGATAATAAAACAAGTAAT
>NZ_JACGVZ010000155.1:0-245 GCF_014077465.1 Colwellia sp. BRX10-4 | reverse complement strand
TTTCTGTTTAAGTTCAACATCTTCTATCGCACGGGCACTGGGTTGACGCTCGCGCCAATCGTAATAGCCACTTTTAGACACATCAAAAAATTTCAGTAACCTTTTGACCTTTATGTCGGGTCTGAGTTTTTCGATGAATCGATATCGGCTTGATGCTCCTCGGCAAGAAACCGTTGCCACTTTTTTAGAATAAACAGCTCCTCCTTAAGCTCTTTATTTTCACGTGCTAGTTCCTGCTCTTTGGT
>NZ_JACGVZ010000059.1:0-3403 GCF_014077465.1 Colwellia sp. BRX10-4 | reverse complement strand
TCTGAGTTTTTCGATGAATCGATATCGGCTTGATGCTCCTCGGCAAGAAACCGTTGCCACTTTTTTAGAATAAACAGCTCCTCCTTAAGCTCTTTATTTTCACGTGCTAGTTCCTGCTCTTTGGTCAGTACTTTTTGGGCTTTTGATTGGCCAGCCACTTTTTTTCGTTTATCAGCCACAATTATTCCTTCACGATATTCTTTTCGCCATCGTGACAGCATAAATGGGTGTATGTCGAGTGTTTCAGCAACAGATTTGATTGTGACGCCGACAGTAAAACTTAGTTGAACAGCGTTGACTTTAAAGTCGTTTGAATACTTCCAAGTTCGTCTTGTATTGTTGTACTTGGGCATAAGACACCTTATCTTTAGTTAGATTTTGGTGTCCGTTTTATCGGAGGAAGATCATTGTCCCACTTGAATAGCTTGTTATATAACTATTTATCAACAACCTGAACAGGTTTTTTAAAATTCATTATTGCTAAATAAATCCAACCGCCGATCCATGTAAAGCCAAGTGCGAATGCTACTACACCGCTTATTAACAAAGAGCGTTCTTGCTTCTTTGCTAATCGAATAGCGAATAAAGCAGGCAAAACACACGTTAAAATTAAAATATAAGGAACCATTGCTACATTAATATTCATATTACTCTCCTTGTGAATATGACTTCATAGTCATATAACGCCGATTTAAGAGGCAAATATAGTTGGCTAAAATAGGTGAGCGGAGTGAACAAAAAGCCAACTGCATTTTGTCCTACTTGAAATTCTTGTTAGGCTTTAACCCACTGTAATCATGAGGTTTTCAACTACGCCTTTATTGTTTTCTATAACGAGGTGAAGTTCTGTGCCTGAATCAGATTTTAAATAGCCTTTTACTTTTGAAGCCGGGCATCCGGGAATATTGCAACCTTCGAGAGATAAAACTTTATCCCCGACCTTTAATCCTGCTTTTTCTGCAGGTGAATTGGCAATGACTTTATTAACAATTAGTTCATCAACTTCAGGAGAAAAGAAACCGCTTGCAGTATAGTCCCAAGTGACTCCAATTTTTATTTTTTTATCACCAGCAAATGAATTCACTGAAAATAACACGAATAATAATATGACTAATTTTTTTCGATATTGCATGACACTTCCTTGTAAGCCTAACGCCCTACTAAGCGGCTAAAAATAGTTGGCTATAATTTGCGAGGTACGAACACAGCCAACTGTTTGTTTCCGTCTTGAGTTGCTTGTTAGGTGAACAGCTTTGTAAATACAATAACTTAAACCAAACTCTAACAATAATATAACATTCGCCACTTAATAAACACAACTGCTAGATTTTGAGCCGCAACACCAAACAATGAAAAGCCAATTCGCAAGGACATTTTGTTTTTGGTAATGCCCGAAGACTATATTGGCTTAAATGACGTAGGCTTGGCGAAACACTCCAAAACCATATTTAGAAAATACAAACACTAGATTAAATTGGCAAATACTTTAAACAATTAAAACGAAGTGGCGATTACACCTAATGCCTTAAGAAGCGGAAAATAATGGTTGGCTATAATCGCGAAGCGATGGCCTACTGTTATTTTTCCATTTAAGCACTTGTTAGGTGACATTCACGCTGCTATTTTTTTGCGTGTTTCCAACAAAAATGGCCAATAGGGAACAGCATTAATAAAATTAAGACACTAAGGAAGCCGTTTTCTAAATCACCCGTTGAGAATCTAAATACAATACCAGATAAAGCGCCCAAGCCAACGAGTGAAAATATTGCGATGATTGACGTTGGAGAAAACAGAGATGTGTGTTCCTTTGATGCTTGGAAAATAAGTTGATAGCTAAGCTTTCCAAACCAAACAGCCAGAAGCAGAAAAAAAATAATGATTCCCGCAGCCTGAATTGAAAATAGTGCGGTTCTATTGATAAGTAAAAAGCCAATTAGAGCTAAAAATGCTAAACAAATCGCTGATGTAGCCAATCCAATACCGGCACGATAAAAATTGATAATACGATCATCTAAATTCATACTAAATCCTTGTATGTCACTTAACGCTTCAAATATGGGGCGCGGCTGTTTAGCGTCCCAGCCATAATTTGTTTGTTATGTTCGTTTTTGCAATTTTTGAGTTTGTTTTTCGAATAGAAACCCTAAGGTATCAGCAACGTGTCCTACTGCGGTAACCCCCCTAAGTGTCAGTTCTTGATCGATACTCAAATAGCGACTCACATTATTGCCAAATGATTTAATTATATTGTTAATTTCCCCGTTATTGAATATTTCAATAAACCGAGTACATGGTGCCGATTTCTGATTGCGTGAATCTGTACAATTTTTGGCATCTACTGCTAGCTCTTCGTAGTTGCTTACCAACACCTCTAGCTCTACTTTGTTATCCGCCGCACTAGCCAATGCGCTTAAACAGACGGAAAGCAAAGATAAAGTAATTATTAAAACTCGAATTTTCAATTTTTTCTCCGTTTGAACGCATTGTTAGCAGTTTTTACTGTTGCTCAATTTCTGGTTGTTTGTCCAAGAAGACGAGCAAGAAAGTTGCAATTGGGCCTAAGGGTAAAGAAATAAAAAACCAAAGTAATCCACTTCTATTTTCACTTTGAGCCAAACCAGCGTTCAATAATGCTAGAGTTCCTAACCCTACTGCATATTGACCACCTTGAGCCAAGATTTCACTTCCATTCATTTTACTCTCCTTAATTTAATTAAATGCACCGAAAATATCGAAACTGCTAACTGTAAATTTTCCTGCTTTAATGACTTGTTATATGCCGACTACACCGTAATTGGCCCGAAAACTTTGATACTTAAAGCAAATACGATAACAAAACAAAGTTGCCCAATTATTGGTACAACTATGGGAATTAATACAGTTTGCCAAACAGTTAACTTTAGAAACTTTCGTATGACAGCTAAAAATATAATAATAGTTAATAACAATGCCGCTAAATCGTCAAGAGCAACCAGCTCACATAAAGTAGAGCTAACTAATTGAATGCCTAGTAATAACAAGCTTAAATAAGTCGCTCTCTTTCTTCGTTGCTCGCTAACTTTTAGCCTATTCAGAATAAAATTGAAGCTAAAAAAATATCCAACTAAATTTGAAAGTAAATATAGAAATGTAAACACAAAATCCCTTTAGGCATATAGACACAATGACTCCCCACAAGGTGCTAGCCTATGAACGTGGGTTAGTTTTACAAACCAGAGCCATAATATATCTGTCAACAATATAAAACAGAGGCTAGCATGATAAAACATAACATACTGTTCATTGGCTTAGATACCCATAAAACATTTACTAAAGTCGCTTATAACGAAGACCAGCGCGGCACTAAGTCAGTTCATTTAGGTAAAATACTCAGCGATAAACGTGATGCGCTCAAACTTGCAAA
>NZ_JACGVZ010000047.1:0-7551 GCF_014077465.1 Colwellia sp. BRX10-4 | reverse complement strand
AACCCGTCACTAACGTAACGGTTTTTTTGCTTTCTGACGTCTGAAAATACACCATTTATAACTAATTAAGTAGTGACGCCAACGGTAGTGTGACTTATGTTCGACATGCCCGTGTGAGAATAGGATATTCTCCGCTTCTATTTAGGTCGTTCTTTGCCATCATTGGCAACACGACATTAGTATATTCCTAGACGTAAAAACCCGTTACTAACGTAACGGGTTTTTTGCTTTCTGGCGTTTAAAAAAACAAAACCCATAGCTAGGATGCATTAATAACAAAAGTAGTGTGACTTATGTTCGACAGGCCCATATGAGAGTAGACATTCTCCGCTTCTAATTAGGTCGCTCTTTGCCATCCTTGGCAACGTGACATTAGTATATCCCTACACGTCAGAAACCCGTTACCAACGTAACGGATTTTTTGCTTTCTGGCGTTTAAAAACTTAGCTGAATAACCCTTGATAATTTGGTCTGCTTAGTAAGCGAATTACATCCTGATGCACCACTGTAAATGACGACATAATCATTCATTGATTTAAGGTGGTGGTAAGACGATCGCTATCTCAATAATATAAGAAGTAGCGATCACTTGGCGTGTATTGTTGAACTTACAATATTTGTAGTATATTTTCTGATGACCTAGCCTTGTCTTATTAGTGATAAGTCCCAGTAATATCCAAATAGTGATGAAATTTCAAAGTTTACCGTTCCTAAATTGTTAAGAATATGTGATATTAATGCATAATTAAATAAATTTATCGATGTACATTAGTGAGAAGTCTCCATAATAAGCTGTTGCACTAAACCGCTTATCGGCGAGTATCAGCTTCCTGACATATCACTGCACCAGTGTATTATGCTTATAATTGATAATACTCAATAAAAATAACCAAACTAGGAATGCCATTAATGGATAATTCAGGCAAAGAAATAGTAAAGTATGGAATTACATTTGGAACAGCCCTTTCAATTGCTATTTCATGGAGCGTAAATAAGTCAATCTTATGGGCAATTCTACACGGTTTTTTGTCTTGGGCTTATGTGATTTGGCATGTATTGACACGATAATAAATTATTGAATGGTTTAAGTTATACATAATTATCATTTAGTTAAGATGGCTTGTTTTGATTGCGTTGTTACTAATAAGGTATTTAAACGGATAAAAGGCAGTTGGGTGTATCACTCCGTTCGTTATTTTAGCCAACAATTTCGCTCCGCTTAGTAAGCGGTTAGATATTTAAGGGAATTTGGTGCAAACATTCATCATATTATTCAGGGGGATCAATGTTGGGGGCAATAACATACTGCAGATGAAAGAGCTTGTCCCGCTTTTGGAATAAAGTGGCTATGAAAGTGTTTCATCATATATTCAAAGTGGCAATATCGTTTTAAAAATCCAACAGAGCAAGTGCAATGTACTATTTCCAAAAACTTTGGCTTTGCTCCTGTGATTTTCTCTTTAGAAGAGTCTGTGTTCTCAACATCAGCTTTAAATAATCCATACAAATAATTTGAAGGTAAATTTGTACACTTTTACTTTTGTAAAAATCATATCAACCTAGTTCAAGATAAGTTAAATAAATATATATCAAGTTCTGAAGAGTATACAGTTAAAGGTAATGTCCTTTATTTATATGCACCTTAAGGCATAGGTCGTTCAAAACTAGTAGCAAATGTTGAGTCTTGTTTAGGTCAAAGTGCGACAGGTAGAAATCTAAATACTATTAATAAAATTAGCACTATGCTAAAAAATGCATAACAGGAACTTCAAACGAAAATATAAAGTTGGCTGTATTCATTCCGTTCAAAATTTTAGCCAACTATATTTTTCGCCTAAGTGGGCGTTAGCTATCTAGGAGTATTCATGAATTGGTTGAAGCTTTCAAATGACGAAATATTGGAAATAGTTAATCCTATAATGGATAACTTTATGGATGCTTCCACTGAAATTGACCATGAAAAGCATGTGCGAGACTTTAGTGACAATATGAAAAGTATCGTCACTAAAGATGAACTTGAAAAAAAGTGCAAAGCATATCAAGAAACTCTTGGTTTTTTTACAAAACGAGAGTTGGTTGGTGTTATTAGAAAAAAAAGTGACGTAGAAATTTATTTATCTAATGCTACCAATACTGGTATCTCTTTTCAGGTGCAACCAATCGGACTTTGACAATAATATTGAAGTATATATAAGTACAGGGCAGTTATAGTGTCAGGATAATGGTTTATCAATATCATTAACTAAGAGTTATCTGCAAGAAGCCGGTATTGAAGTTAAAGCTGATAGTTGTGGTAATTTAATACTGGTTGATTACCCCTCAGTCTGTGGAGGGGAAACAGGAAAGTTACATGTGTTTACTATTCACGAAAACCATTCGCAAACTGCTGAAAATATAGGGTTTACTATACCTGATAGTATAGTTGGTGGCGGTGATTATGCCAAAGTCGAGTGTAGTGATTAACGATTTATAACAAGTCATTCAAGCAGAAAAGTAACAGTTAGCTATAAAATACTCCTTCGTTGTTTATTTTAGCTAACAATTAAAAGCTTCTTAATGGGGCGTTATGTGGTCAGATTATTCCAACTTGTCATGGAGCAAAAAAATGATTAAAAAAAGTGCACTTTATTTCCTTATGTTATTTTGTTTTGATGTTTTAGCAAATGATAAATTCCCTAATATATTATTTTTAGAAGGTGAACAGCAGTCACCTGCTGCTGATTTAAGTGTAGTGAAATGACCTTTCAGGTCATTGGAGAGGGGAAGCATTTGGTGGTCTCATTGAAAAAGTATGGTCGTCTGCTGTTGGCGGGAGCATGATGGGGCCATTCAAGCTTGTTGTTGAAAACGAAGTGCAATTCTATGAAATTGAAACAATATCTGAAGAAAATGGAACACTTGTCTTTAGATTAAAGCATTTTCATAGAGACTTAAAAGGATGGGAGAAGAAAGATAAAACTATTGATTTTGTATTGGTCAAAGTTATGGAAAATAAAGTTTACTTCACCGGCATGACTATTGAGAAGGTTAGCGACAACGAAATTAATATATATGTTGCTATTGAAGACAATGGAAGTACAACTGAAGAAAAGTTTTCTTATACAAGAATTAATTGAGACTTCGGTTTGTAACTACATAAAAGCCATTCAAGCAGGACAAATATCAGTTGGCTTTTGCTCCTGCGTCGCTATTTTAGCCAACAATTATTTGTCTCTTAATGAGGCGTTATGAGGTTTTTAAAATTGAGAGTATTATTTCTGATTATATGTACACTACTTTTTAGTGGATGTTCTGCTTCTGGAGATCGGTTTAAAGGTTTTGAAAATACAGCTGTAAATAAGAGTTCTTTATATATTTATAGGCCATCTAAATTCTTTCAAGGAGGAACTTGGCCAACCATTTTTATCGATGGTAAAGAAAATTTTTCTTTAAAAAACTCTGGTTATGTCTTAACTCACCTAGAGCCGGGGGCACATGAGATAAAAATAGGTTCAACTTCATTTCTAGATAATTGGATTTTTGGAGATGTAATTGGAAATATTGATATGGAAAAAGGTAAGACATACTACTTAAGGTTCGATATAGAATTTCAAGATGCAACATCAATGGGGACAGTGATCTCATTTTCGGGGGCTGCGGGATTAATTGAAGTTAATAAAGAACAAGCTGCAAACGATTTAAAAGTACTTAATTCGAGTATGTAGCCTCATAATAAGCCATTAAAGCAGAACTTTTAACCGTCGCTAGGTTCCGCTCCGTTTGATATTTTAGCCAACAATTAAAAGCCTCTTAACGTGGCGCTATGCTACTAAGGAAAGTTAGTGTTTAAAATTATAGTATTATTATCAAGTTTATTTCTTGCTTCGTGTGCGACTGTCGCACCCATTGTAAATTCAAATAGCCCTATTAACATTTATGGTGTAACGACACTCTCTCCACAAAATGGAGATTGGGTGGTTATTACTGCTTCAGGCTATCAATCATCTCTTGGGAGTACAGGCGTTAATAAAAATGAATCGCAAGTTGTAAATGTTTCTATATTTCAATTGCCAAGTTTAGATTCAGATAAAAAGTTTCTAGAATATATTGTTAGTTCGAGAGCATCTGCCCCAAATACGGGGCGATTTGAAAACAAAGAAAACACCGAAAACCTTTCATCAATTAATGGTGCTGTTTGTGTTAAATACCATTCAATATCTCAAGATACTAATGCTAAAATTCAAGGAGGCAAAGCCTCAATGTTATTTGAAAGTATTGGCTATAATTGCCAACATCCTAAAAAAAATACAGTAGGTGTAAATATTGAGTACTCTAGTCGTTACTTTGTAGATACTAGATATTCAACATTACAAAACGAAAGTGATGCGTTTTTTAATAATATTCAGTTCACCGAGTTTTAGTAGCATAAGCCATTCAAGCAGGAAAAATAACAGTTGGCTATATATTCCTTCCTTGTTTATTTTAGCTAACATTCATTTGTCTCTTAATAGGGCGTTAGGGTATAAGGTCACAATTTATGGATATCATTCAAGTTGATGGTTTAGAAGTTTTAACTTCTTCATTTAATTCTTATGACGAATTAATAAATATGGAGTTGCAACAAGATCAGATTAGTGACGTTTTCCCATATAAAGGGAATACGTTAAGCTATGCATTTGTAAAATCAGGTATATCACTTGGTTATTATAAAATATTATCAGCAAAGCGATTAACATCAAAAAGAACATCATTTACTCTTCATAAGCAATAAGCCCTAACAGTAACTCAAACGGAAAAATACAGTTGGCTGTTTTCACTCCGTTTTCCATTTTAGCCAACTATATTTTTTGAGAGGTTTGAGCATTGGTCCCATATTTACTAGCTGGATTATCTATATTAATTGCGGGTGGCGTTCATTGGAAACTTCCTAACTCATTTTGGCAAGCATCAATGTATTCAACTCTGGCCATTGTTGTTGTATCACTATTATTTATTTTTGTTTTTCAGTCTAATTACCTAGGCTTAGACGAAAATACAGCCGAAACGGCTAATATTGGTGTAGCCGTTTTACTCGTATCTGCACTTGTTTCATTTTTTGGTTTGTTAGTCTCTTTAATGGTTGGTTATTTTCTAAAAATAGTGAGATCGTCGGTATAAAAACATCACCAGAATTTAAACAGGGACAAAATAAAATTGGCTAACGGACGTTCAAATGTAATTGGGAGGCATAATCGATGTAACTATTCTGTTGGACTACTTTTATCTACCTATATAAAAAGAACTTCAGAGATACTTTGTTAATAACAAAGCTTTAAGCCAATATAGGCCGACGATAAATGGTTATCTATTATGGGGTTTTCATAAATTTCAGTTAACATGATTATCCTCTTAATGAGGTGTTACCCTATCCCTGCATTAATTCAGCCCAATTTATTTTCAACACAGTAAAAAATTAACAATTTTCCGTGATAACACTAGAGAGAGTATAATGGCAAAGAAAGCTATAGTTATAGGTGCTACCGGGTTAGTCGGTCGGGCGATAGTTGATCAACTTGTTAGCTGCGACCATATTAGTGAAATTATTACACTAACTCGAAGGCCTTCCCCACATGCATCGACAAAAGTTTGTAATCAAGTCGTGGATTTTGATCACCTCAATAATTACATCACACTATTTGATGCGGACTTTTTATTCTCATGTCTTGGTACAACAGTTAAGCAAGCGGGTTCAATCGTAGAACAAGGTAGAGTAGATCTTGATTACCAGTTTGAAGTAGCACAATTAGCAGTAAACAACGGTGTTAATCACTACCTACTTGTTTCTTCTGCAGGGGCTAATGATCAAAGTAATAATCCGTATCTAAAAATGAAAGGTATTTTGGAGCAGAGAATAAAGCATTTACCCTTTAAACGTATTAGTATTATTCAACCATCATTACTACTTGGTCAACGAACAGAATTTCGTTTAGGTGAAAAAATGGCTAGTTGGTTCATGCCTATTTTATGCATTATACCCTTGCTACGACGCTTCCGCCCGATAACGGGTGAGCAAGTAGCAGCAAGAATGGTTTTGTCTAGCCAAGAGCTTGGTCCGTCAATAGAGATTTTTTGTCTTGATGAAGTTTTTATTTAGTGATCAACAGCACTATGCATAGGTACTCTTACTAACAGATTAATAATTTTTTACTTATTAACAATATTAAGTAGGGAGTAGGTTAAGCGCCTGGGGTAATGAGTTAATCGTCTCTTGTAATAAGAGAGTATCTGCAATCGTTGATAGTATGCTTTTTCTCTGTAAAAGCTAAGAACACAAGCTAAATGCAAAGTACTTGATTATTACTGTCAGCATTAACAGAATCAAATGTCATTATAGTGATTAGCAGGTTATACAAACTAATATGATTGAGCTTAATATATCGAAGCACATATATAACAGGAACCTGAGCTTTAATGGTTAGCCCATCAAAAGACTAACCCTTATATATAGACTATTTGCCTATAGATACCTTAAGCCCACCAACCATAGTTATGTGATCGATAACCTTAACTACACTATCATAATTTGTATTTGCGTGAGGGATCACAACAGCAGCAGTTACTGGATTAGTAGCCAGATAGTTTTCTATATTTGCTGGTAGTCTTTCAATATCTGTGATTCTACCATTTAAGGAAACAAGACCATTTTCATTTACTCTTATAAGTAACATAGGATTATTATTCTGATTAGGAATGCCGCCATCGGGTTTATTCACTAAGAAACCTTGTTCTTTAATGAATGAGGTGGTCACAATAAAGAATATTAAAAGGATAAAAACAATATCAAGCATAGGCGTCATATCTGTTTCAGCTTTTTGGTCTTCATAAAGTCTATTTCTTCTCATCCTGGCACCTCAATATTTGTTAGTTACACTCTACGAGTTATTTCGTATATCTTTTACATTAGTTCAAATTATGGATAAAACAATATAGATACGAATTTATTCGTAAATAAGTAAAATCAAAACGACTAATTAATAAGTGAGATGAGTAAATTAACTAAATATGCAGCACAACATATTGATATTTTTATGCTGAAGAATACTATTTGATATTCGGCATGATGAATTAAAATAAAAATTGGGCCAGATTTATAGTGCGTATAAATAGCTGTAGGGGAGTTATTAGTAGATATATGTTTTAATATCATCCTGTCTGCTTGTTTTTCATTCGAACAAACAAAAAGATGAAAATAGTGCTTGATAGTTTTTAGAAAATGTCTAGAATGCGCTCCAGTTCCAAGGGGTTCAGTCAAAACGAACCACGAAAGAGCTGTTTTGATAAGTTATCTACATCACTTTAGGGTAAAGTAGTTAACTTAACGTTTTAAAAGTTAAGTTTGAATCTTCGAAAAGAAACTTCAAATTAAATTAAATAAAACGTTGACATCGAAACTAGAGTGCGTAGAATACGCATCTCGCTTCAGGCAAGGCCTGCAGCAACGGAGCAACGCTCCAAAGGTATAAACGAATGGGTTTTATATCTAACTCTTTACTTTAGGTAAATGAGTTTTTCTTTAACAATTAGTTATCATGC
>NZ_JACGVZ010000158.1:0-243 GCF_014077465.1 Colwellia sp. BRX10-4 | reverse complement strand
CCTACTTTGGCGAAAAACTATTTAACCAAAAAGTGAAATAGATTTAATTACGCGTAAATAACCAAGATAAAGAAAAGACAACTACCACAATTACATTTAATCGAATTCGCAATGCCGCATAACGCTTTGCTAAGCGGAAAATAATGGTTGGCTATAATCGCGAAGCGATGGCCAACTGTTATTTTTCCGTTTGAGCAACTTGTTATATGCAGAGAACGTTGAATCAAACTCTGCACGAACTTA
>NZ_JACGVZ010000052.1:0-4994 GCF_014077465.1 Colwellia sp. BRX10-4 | reverse complement strand
AACGAAGCGACTTAATTAAATTGATTATTAAAGACAATGCCAGTGCAATATTATTGGGCGTACTGCTGAGTGTTGGCGTGTTGTCTCTATTAACCATTGGTTTTAGTGAACAGGTAAATCACTACCTAACCTTACAATTACTACCTGTATTTACAGTGACATTGGCGATGATCAGCATGCTGTCGGTATTTGCCTGCTACTTTCCTTTGCGTCAATACATCAACAAACCTGTGATCCATGCTTTAAAGGGAAGCGAATAATGAATCTATTTATCTACCAATTGAAACAAGCATTTCTAAGCCTCAAGAAAAAGCTGGGCTTTGTTTTTAGTGTTGTTTCTACTATGGGGATTACCTTAGGCGCTTTGTTGTGCGTGTTAACGCTGGCGTATGTGATGTTGATTAAGCCTCTACCGTATCCAGAGCAAGAAAAACTCTATGTCGCATCACATGAGCATCTCGACGAAAAAGGGGCGTTAATGTTTGAGGCTTTTCCTTATCCAGCTTTAATGGCGCTTTATAAAGAACAAAGTGTTTTTTCGCAAATGGCTTTAGTGGCTTATACAAAAGGTGTTTTACTGAGTCAAAATGATTTACCTATGATGGAAGCTACTTTTGTTTCACCGCAGTGGTTTAGCCTAACAGATATGCCATTGACGTTGGGGAGGGCATTTCAGGAAACAGAAAAAGTTGAACAATATAATCCTGTGGCAATTATTAGTCATGAAACATGGGTAAATAATTTTTCTTCGGATATGAGTATTCTCGGTAAAAAAATTGATTTCGATAACGTTTCTTATCAAATCATAGGCGTTGCAGGAGAAGATTATATTGAGCCACAAGTCTATTCATATCAACGTGGTGTTAGTAAATATAGAAAAACACAATTATGGCTACCTTGGGACTTTAATATCACCGATGTCGCCGAACGTAAAATTTGGTGGCAAGTTAGTAATGGATTTATTATTGGTAAGCTTTCTGATGAATTCACTGCTCCTCAGGCAGATAGTAGCCTGACCCCCTTGATTAATGAAAAATGGTTGGCAGCAACAGTGGGTGACAAGCGTTTTAAAGATAAAACGAAAAGAATAGTCTTGCATGACTTCAAGAAAGTGATCATAGGAGATAACAGAGAGTCAGTTTATTTTCTTTTGGCGGGTATTATCGGGTTAGTGATTATTGCTTTTACCAATATTGCTAATTTAATGACGTCAAGAGCCTTTATGCAACAGCGAAATATGGCTATACAAGCAGCAATTGGTGCTAAGTCGTCTGCATTATTCAATGTCTTTTTTAGTGAAGCGATAATACTTGTTCTTCTATCACTTTTCATCGCTATAGCGATTACTTCTCTAGGATTTTCGTTAATCGAATCTAATTTAGGGGCTTCATTGTCACGGGCAAGTGAGATGTCTGTTAATGATTTTACGCTCATTACTTCAGTAATTATATTATTTGTTTTTGCTTGGGTTTTCGCAAAAATTTCGCTGAAAAGCGTGAACAATAAAACGCTTGCCGTTACTATAAATAGTAGTGGTAAAGGTATTGGCAGCCAACTGCCTAAACTACTTCGTCAACTGTTAATTATTTGCCAAGTAACGGTTGCCAGCGTACTGATTTTTATTAGCCTGAATTTATTTAAAGAGGCGATAAATTCGATTAATACACCAAGCCATTTGAATATTGAAAACATCACATCTTTAACCTTAGCACCTACAAAAACAGTCGCGCTTAGTGAGGAAAAAGGGGTAGCTGAGTTGGCGTCAATTTATCAAGAATTAGCCTTGTTACCTCAAGTTAAAATGATAACTCACAGTGCATCACCATTTTCTTCTTATAGTCGATGGTGGCCTGGCTTAACGGTACAAGAAAGTAATGAAAAGCATAACATGGTTTACCGTATCATTGATGAGCAATATTTCCGATTATTAGAACAAACATTATTAGCGGGTAAAAATTTTACTATCGAAGATATTCGAGCTCAGAATAATATCATGATCGTAAATGATACATTAGCGGCTAAATTAGCTGAAAAAGGTGACGTTATAGGCAAGAAAGTTTTCTTCAGGGAAGATCGAGTGTTTACCATAGTTGGCGTGGTCAAAGGTATGAAAGTCCCAGCTGAAAATGACATTGCAGAACGTGCATATATACCTCGATCATCTGTTTATGACCTGTTAGCAATAGAAAAAAAATCAATACTTATAAAATTGAAGGTTGAACAAGAAATAACTAGACAGCAAGTGGTTGAAATTATTAAAAACGTTAGCTCTGCATATAGTGTCGACAAACTTGAAACGTTGGAAGACGTTCGCTATCAGCGCTTGTTTAATAAAATAGTTACCGCAATAGTTACTGCTGTAGTGGCGTTATTGAGTTTGATGCTTGCTGGTATTGGTATTTATGGCATTTTAAGTTATTCCATTCAAATACGCCGCTTTGAAATAGGTGCAAGGTTAGCTATTGGCGCTAAGCGAGCGAATATTATAACGTTGATTTTCAAAGATAATGCTGGCGGAATATTAATAGGCTTTGGCGTAAGTGCCTTATTATTACTCTGCTTATTTCTTAATTTTAATCACTATTTAAATCCTTACATTAGTTTGGAAATGCTGGCGTTGTTTATGCTGACACTTTCATTGATTTTAATTGTTTCTTTTCTAGCCTGCTACTTTCCTTTGCGTCAATACATCAACAAACCTGTGGTCCACTCTTTGAAAGGAAGTGAATAATGAATTTATTTATTCACCATTCAAAACAAGCGTTTATTAGTCTCAAAAAAAAGCCCGGCTTTGTTTTTAGTGTTGTTTCAACAATGGGCATTACGTTAGGTGCTTTGTTGTGTGTGGTCACACTGGCGTACTTATTATTGTTGAAGCCGTTACCTTATTCAAATGAAGATAAGTTATATAAGGTTAATCACCAAACTTTCAATGCTAAAAACGAATTACAAAGTCGAAAATTTAACTCTCCGGGTTTACGTAACTTGTATTTAAAGCAAACAATTTTTGATCAAGCGGCTATCGCTTTTTATGGCGATGACATCAGTACATCGCTTGAGTATCAGCCGAAAATAACCACGACTTATGTTACCTCTGCTTGGTTCAGTTTATTAGATAGCCAATTCATCCATGGCAGAGGTTTTGAAAAAAGTGAAGACCTAGAGACTTATCATCCAGTAGCGATTATTAGTTACGATACTTGGCTAAACGATTTTTCGCAGTCTGCCGATATTCTTTCTAAAAAAATAACGTTCAGTGGTACTAGTTTCAAAATAATAGGGGTATTAACTGAGCAGTTTATTGAGCCTGATATATACGAGACAGGTAGGAAAACAGAGGTTTGGTTACCATGGGATTACAATATTCGTAATCACTTAAAAGATGAAATGTACTCTTTTCCTTGGTTCGTCTTTGTCGGGCAATTAAAAAATAATATCTCTGTTTTGCAGGCACAACAACAAATTACCGCTTTAGTTGATGGGCATTGGCAAGAAAATAGCGTAGGTATTGATTTTGTTAAAGGCTGGTATGTTGAAATGCATTTACAGTCGTTTAGGCAGGTAATACTTGGCGATACCCAAAATACGCTATGGTTGTTATTGGCCGGTGTCCTTGGAATATTGGTGATTGCTAGTGGCAATATGATGAATTTATTTGTTTCCCGCACAGCTCAGCAGCAACAACAATTGGCCGTACACGCAGCGATAGGCGCTAAAAAAACAGATTTATTTAAAATGTTACTTGCTGAAACAAGCTTGCTGATGGGGTTCTCAACCATAGTGGCATTAATGATTGCCATGGTAGGTTTCGAAATCATTCGTCATAATGTCGCACAACATATTGCAAGAGTTAATGAATTATCACTGAATTATGTCACCTTGCTGGTAGCGGTAATCTCAGCCGTAATACTGAGCTTGTTTTTTGCGCGTACTAGCATTGGTATGGTCAATTATCATCAGTTAAATAAAAATTTACAGTCAGGTAGTAAAAATGTCGGAGTACAGGTTTCTAACAAATTAAGAACAATATTAATTGTTAGTCAATTGGCTATAGCATCAGCACTCATTTTTGTTAGCATTCTTTTATTTAGCAATGCGTCAGATGCCATTAATCAAGATCTAGGTTTTGAACTCAACAATATCAATGCATTGCATGTTCTTTCTACCAGCAAAGAAATCCCTTCAATAGAGCAAGGTAATGCCACAATGGCGTTAATTAAAGCTGAGCTTAGTTTACATCCCCAAATTTCTACTGTTAGTCGATCATTAAGCCCATTAAGTTTCAGTCATAGCCGGAGTGTATCGAATCCACAGACCAATGAAAATTATTCACCGTCAGTACAAGATGTTGATGAAAACTATTTCGATATGATAAATCAAACCATTATTGAAGGTGATAATTTCACTAAAGCAGACATTAAAAATCAAACCGATTTTATTATCATTAATGATGTGTTTGCTAAAAAATTGGCTCCGTCAGGGTCAGCAATAGGTCTACATTTAATCACTTCGGGCAATGATACTCTAACGGTGTCTGGCGTTGTTAAAAGTATTTTAATGCCGGGAGAGTCAAGTATTATTCCTCGTATTTATGTGCCCAATTATCCTTATAGTGAAATGTTATTAATAAAATACCAAGCAGGTAAAAACCTCAGCAGAGACCGAATTGCAGATCTTATAAATGAAATCGACTTAAATTATTCGGTATTTAATTATCGATCATTAGAACAACTCAAAGATAAGCGACTGTTTCGTGAAATAATCACCGTTTATACAACGGCAGTTCTGGCGCTACTGACATTATTTTTGGCGGGTATAGGCCTGTATGGCATTTTAAGTTACAGCACGCAAATGCGCCGTTTTGAATTAGGAACACGCATGGCCATTGGCGCTAAACGAAGCGACTTAATTAAATTGATTATTAAAGACAATGCCAGTGCAATATTATTGGGCGTACTGCTGAGTGTTGGCGTGTTGTCTCTATTAACCATTGG
>NZ_JACGVZ010000089.1:0-834 GCF_014077465.1 Colwellia sp. BRX10-4 | reverse complement strand
GATCCCATGCGCTAACTCAAAACTTTTATTCATGCAGGTACTCTCGATATTCTTAGCTTCACATCAATTTTTGGTAGCACTACCTCGCGAGAAATAGCCCAAATATAAGCGATCATTTCTCTGGCGATGGCCGTAACGACCACATTACGATGTTTGCCTTTATGCATGAGTCGTTGATAGCGTCGGCACAACCTCAGTTGAGCTTGCCTAGCCATATCAATAATTTCTTTGCTTAACCCTTCTTGTCTTAATTGCATTTCTTTTGAAATATTGGCGTTGTGTTTATACGAATGGCACCTTCGACCGGTAGTCGTCTTGCACGGCTGTTACCGCATTTGGTAATAGCCCCTAAATGGCGTTTATCGCCACTTGAATGTTCGCTTGGTACAAGACCAAGGTAACTCATTAATTTTCTGGGATGGTCGAACCGTGATAAGTCACCTAGTTCGGCAATCACGCCTGTGGCGACTAATAACCTCACACCACGGAGCGCCTGTATCGCTTTAACTACGGGATAAAATCGCCAACGCTTCACTTGATGGGTTAATTCATTATCCAGCCTTTTTAAGCGTTTTAACCTTTCGGTAATGGTTAAAACCGCTTCTTGCAAAACAATTTGCTGACAAGGATGAGGTAATACTAATTCAGCGAGCCAACGCAAATACTGTAATGACCAGTTATCTTTTATTTTGCTGTTAATGTTGTTACGTAACAACAATGCTTTAAGTTGATATTTAGCCTCTTTTAAGTCTTTCATGCCTGTTTCTCGTGCTCGGGATAAATCACGTTCGGCTTCATCTTCGGGCTCAGGGACATAGATAGATGTTAAGTCTT
>NZ_JACGVZ010000143.1:0-264 GCF_014077465.1 Colwellia sp. BRX10-4 | reverse complement strand
TAACAACAATGCTTTAAGTTGATATTTAGCCTCTTTTAAGTCTTTCATGCCTGTTTCTCGTGCTCGGGATAAATCACGTTCGGCTTCATCTTCGGGCTCAGGGACATAGATAGATGTTAAGTCTTCAGACTTGAGCAGCTTTGCAAGTTTGAGCGCATCACGTTTATCGCTGAGTATTTTACCTAAATGAACTGACTTAGTGCCGCGCTGGTCTTCGTTATAAGCGACTTTAGTAAATGTTTTATGGGTATCTAAGCCAATGAA
>NZ_JACGVZ010000076.1:0-1610 GCF_014077465.1 Colwellia sp. BRX10-4 | reverse complement strand
TATCCGGTTTATGGTAATCTAAAAGTCGCATAACAAGGCATTCAAACGGACAAAAAACAGTTGGCTGTTTTCACTTCGTTCAACATTTTAGCCAACAATTTTTTGCCGCTTAATGTGGCGTTATACATAAAGGGGTAGTTTGGTGAAAATACCAGAAGCTGCATTAATTAGTAAATCCATGCGCTTATTTGCAATTGGCTTAATAATTGTTCTTCTTGGTGTGGCAATTAACAAAATTATTGGCTTCGTAAGTGCGGGTGTCATTGTTAGCTTTGTCGGTGCTTTTATTTTTGGGTTAGGGCTTCTAATTAGCTTCTTTGCCATAATCAAAAGTTGGTTTTCATAAGCTTAATATTTATCTAAACTATTGGTGGCAATTTTATGTATAACAAGCCATTCAAGCAGGACAAATAACAGTTGGCTATTTGCTCCTTCGTCGCTTATTTTAGCCAACAATTATTTGCCTCTTAATGGGGCGTTATAAGCCCTATAGGATCTTCGGTGAACTCTAAACTACTGGATTATAAATTAACTTTTACATTATCAATTTTAATGATGTATCCCGGAGTCGCTTTTCTTTTGGTTTCAAATCAGAGGATTGAAAAGCTTTTGGTTTTTACGCTTGCTGTACTTATTGGAGGCTTCCTTTTCTATCAAAGTTATAATATCTTTAAAAGCGTTCAAGGGTTCTTGAAAAGGTTTTTTATTTCAACATTTCTTGTTAGTGGTTCTTTATGTATTGTTGCAATCACACCTGAAGCTAAAAATGCATCCGCTGGTGCTTTTTTGTTTTTGTTTATTCCAAGTTTGTTTATATCAATCTATCTTTTGTACAAGTCCAAGCCTGCGTTAAAAGTTAAAGCATTGTACAAACGGGCATATAACAAGCCACTCAAGCAGGACAAATAACAGTTGGTTTTGTTCGCTTCGCTCTCTATTATAACCAACTATTATTTGCCTCTTAGTGGGGCGTTAGCTGTACAGGGACGGATATGTTGTTACGGATAGTTGAGGAGAATATTCAAAACGAATTTCCTTCCCTTCAATACTCTATGAATGAAAGCAATGATACTTTAATCATCAAAGGACCAAATGATCGTGTTGGGAATATTGAGATTGAAGATGATTTAGAGGAAATTATCGTAATGGTCGGTAATTTTACTCATTGGCATGCCGCATGTTACGACCAAACTATAAGTAAGGATGAAAGAGACAAACAGGTTTCGTCTGAAATCATTGATTTCTTACGAGATTTATTTTCCAATAAACTTATTCTCTGGGGTAGCCATCAAACCAGCGGTGGATTCTACAACATTGATCTTGCTCTTAATGAACAAGATTCACCTTGTGAGCCAAGTGAAGTTGAGCAGTATTTTTGGTCAGGTGAAAAGTACAGCTAACAAGTTACTCAAACGGACGCTAAACAGTTGGCTAGCGCTCGTTCCTCGCAATTTTAGCCAACAATTTATCGCCGCTTAGTAAGGCGTTATATTCCCTTGGAGAATGAGTGCATTATCTTCTTTTCTTTATCACAATTTTATCATTCAGTAGCATTGCGTCTGAAAGTCACACTGCCATTAAAGGGGGCTGTGAAGAAAGTGTGAGTGCAA
>NZ_JACGVZ010000008.1:0-147860 GCF_014077465.1 Colwellia sp. BRX10-4 | reverse complement strand
TATGATTTACATGCATCTATGGGCTCAGACTTTCATTATCCAACGCGATGGAGTGATTTAGGTCGTAATTTACGTATGCCCGATCAGGTGAAACCCATTTGGGACCTTTGGCCTAAGGCCGTTAACTCCATGTTATTTCTGATATCACTATAGGTGTATCCTATTATCTGATCCCTATTATTTTGGCTATATTACTCTACAAGAGGAAAGAAAGTGTGCCACATAAAGATATATTTGCCTTATTTATGGCGTTTATTTTCTTTTGCGACATCACCCATTTTGTCCCTATTTATGTAACTTGGTAACCCGTTTATGACTACCAAGGCTGGATAAAAGCCTTAACCGTTTTTACTTCTATTTTAACTGCCATTGTTTTACCACCAATATTACCCGATCTTATTCAATTACCGGGTGTCGAAATTAAATATCATGAGGCACTAAAGGACGTTGAGGCGTTAAAACATAAAAATGCCCAAATGAGTTCAGTTTATTCTGCAACACTCGACTGAGAAGAACGCGTCATCGAATTAAAAAAAGAAGTTAATGCCTTAATGGTCGAACTTAAGCGAGAGCAGGTCTACGATGTTTAACTTCGCCAGGTTGTCTATATTAAATTTTTATTGCACATTCGCTTTTATGTGGAATATCGATGTATTCTAAGAATTCCGTACTAACTGCGCTACTACTATTATTCTTCATCACACAAGAAGTACTTATTGCACTCTATTATGTATCGAAACAAAAATACATGCGTGGGCAACGCGTTTCGGTATATTCGGCTATTATCGAAATGCAAAGTCAGATTGGTTATGTTGGTTTAATACATAATTTTAAAAATGCGATCTTACGGCCCAATGAACCGCACTATTGGGCTGATGCTTTTGAAAACTGCCGTAAAGCAAACATCCAATTAGATAAACTAGAAATAAAAGGCGCGTTAATTCTCAGGCAACTTAACATGTTAGCGGTAAGATACATGATGGTGGCTTATAAGGAACGGGTATCCCTGTTACCAGCCTTAACTGAGAAAAATATGAGCATAAGTGAAGTTGATAATTATTTACGTTACGACGATGAGCCTTCTCATATTGAAATAAAAGTTGTTGCAGATAAGGTTGCGATTTTACTTGAAGATAAGATGTCTGACTTACTTCGTAACAGCCTTAAATCTGGCTTTATTGTGCTAGTTGCTTTGTTATTGACCTTAGTCGTCATTATCCGTTTTTTCTTTAAAGATCAGCAAAAGGTACGCGCGCAAAGTACTATGTTAAACATCAAGATGGAAGGGCATAAAGTTGATATGGCTCGTTCATAAGTCATCTTATTGAGTATGATGAAAAATGTTGAAAAAGAAAGACGTCAAGCGACTAAACTCAACAAGCAATTAGTAAATAAGAACAAAGAAATGGAACAGTTTATCTATACAGTTTCACACGATCTAAAATCGACATTAGTCACTATTTCCGCTTTTAGTCATAAATTAGAATTAGAATTTGCTGATAAGTTAATCGATAAGCAAGCATATCGTCTGAGTCTCATCATCGAAAATGTTGATAACATGGAGAGGGTATTAACTGATTTACTTGATTTATCTCTTATTGTTCAACAAGCTATAGAAACCTCTGTAATTAATATTAAGCAAGTAGTAGGACAACAAAGTGCCGTATTGAAGAGGGACTTCTCAAAGCCACTGCTACTATTAATTTAACTGACAATTTACATACCGTAAATGCCAATTAACGCTTGGTGCCTGAGGGGATACTGAATTTATTCAACAATGCCATACGCTATCGAGTCACTCCTCTCCTTATTGACGTATTTACCAGCCAAACAAAATTATCAGCAACAATTCATGTAAGAGACAACGTTATAGGCATCGACTCAAAATACCATTGCTTAATATTTGGTATCTTTGAAAAGCTTTCCGCAACAAAAGATACTGGCGTTGGCTTAACGACTGTTAAAACAATAATGGATAAGCATAACGGCAAGGTGCTACTTACTTCGGCACTGGGCGAAGGGTGTTGTTTTTCTCTTGAATTTCCTAACGATGTCAACGGTAATAATAAAACAGTGACTTAACATTGATAACGGATTCAATATATTGCTCACGCTAACTGTAGTGGGATATTATTTATCTAATATCATTTATTTTTTTACTAAAAAGCCGCGTTTACTTATCAAGTAAACACGGCTTTATTTTTGGGCAGATAATATTACTTTTTCTTTTTACCAAATGGTTGCTTTGGCTTTCTATCATCAAACTGATTTTCAGAGAAACGTGTTAAGCCTTGCTTACTTTTCTCAGCAGTTGCGCTTGTTGCCGGCTTCTTGCCATAAGCCGTCTTAGTCGTTACTGGCTTTTTGCCAAAGGTGGTTTTATTCCCTTTAGCGTTATTTTTTCCTTTACCGTTATTCTTATAGTGTTGTTGCTCTTTCTCACCACGGGTTTCGTTGGGTACCAGACAGCCCGGTTTAGAACCAATTAGCGTCTTTCCTAAGCCCATTTTAGTAAAAGCTTGACGAAGCATCGGCCAGTTAGCTGGATCATGATAACGTAATATAGCTTTATGTAAGCGACGCTGAATAGTGCCTTTAGGTACGGCAACACTCTTGCTGTTTTTATTTACGTTTCGCAGCGAATCTATTTCAGTGTGGTACAAAGTGGTGGCATTGGCTAAAGGTGATGGATAAAAGTTTTGAACTTGGTCTAATTTAAAATCATTACTTTTTAACCAAAGTGCTAAGTTAACCATATCACGATCTGTTGTGCCTGGATGTGCAGAAATAAAGTATGGAATTAAATATTGTTTCTTACCGGCTAACTTAGAGTAATGATCAAACATTTCTTTAAATTTATCATAGCTGCCCATACCTGGCTTCATCATGCTATTTAAAGGACCTTCTTCAGTATGCTCTGGGGCTATTTTTAAGTAACCTCCAACATGATGTGTAGCTAGTTCTTTGACGTACTCCGGATCTTGAATCGCTAAGTCGTATCTAACTCCAGATGCTATTAATACTTTCTTGATACCAGGTATTTTTCTCGCAGCACGATATAGCTCAATAGTAGGCGTATGATCTGTATCTAAATGACCACATATTGTGGGCCATACACACGAGGGTTTACGACAGGTTGCCTCAGCTTTTTCGCTTTTACAATTTAGCTGATACATATTGGCGGTAGGACCACCTAAGTCAGATATTACGCCGGTAAATCCTGGTACTTTTAGTTGAATATCTTTTATTTCATTGAGTATCGATTCTTGTGAACGACTCTGAATAATTCTGCCTTCATGCTCTGTTATCGAACAAAAAGTACAACCACCAAAACAACCACGCATGATGTTAACCGAAGTTTTTATCATGTCATAGGCAGGGATTTTTGCATCACCGTAACTTGGGTGCGGTACTCGGGCATAAGGTAAGCCAAATACACCATCCATTTCACTTTCTGTTAATGGGGTTGCGGGTGGATTTAACCAAATAAGTCTGCTGCCATGACGCTGTACTAAAGGTTTAGCAGAAGTAGGGTTTACTTCCTGGTGAAAAATACGTGAAGCATGGGCATACAATACTTTATTATCACGTACTTGTTCGAAAGTAGGTAAGTTAATATAAGTCGTTTCCCAAGGCTTCTTTTTATCAGCCCAAGATTTATTTTTATGTTGCTCTGCCCGATGCGGTGTCAGTTCAATCACTTGTGCTGTTTTGGTTATATCAGTGTCGGTGTTTTTAGCCGCAGCATCTGCTTCTGCACTGTTCTCAGAACAATCAGTAGAGGTGATTTCTTGATAAGGACTGAATATTGGGTCTATTTTACCGGGTTTATCTATCGAACGAGAGTCGATACCTTTCCAGTTGGGTAATACTTGGTTAGCAAGAAAAGCACTGCCGCGAACATCGGTGATATTTTTAACTTCCTCACCATTTGCAATACGGTGGGCAATTTCAATTAAGGGGCGTTCGGCATTACCGTAGACGAGGATATCTGCTTTTGAATCAAATAATACCGATTGACGTACTTTGTCTGTCCAGTAATCGTAATGGGCAATGCGACGTAAACTTGCTTCGATGCCGCCAATAATTACTGGCACACCTTTATAAGCCTCTTTACAGCGCTGAGTATATGCAGTTACTGCTCTGTCTGGACGTTTGCCGCCTTCATCGTTTGGCGTGTAGGCATCGTCATGACGCATTCGACGTTCAGCGGTATAACGATTGATCATTGAGTCCATATTTCCGGCTGTAACGCCAAAAAATAGATTAGGCTGACCTAGCTCCATAAAGGCATCTTTGGTATGCCATGCAGGTTGGGCGATAATTCCGACACGAAATCCTTGCGACTCTAACATTCTGCCAATAATTGCCATTCCAAAACTTGGATGGTCAACATAAGCATCGCCAGTTACTAAAATAATATCACAAGAATCCCAACCAAGGGTGTCCATCTCACTTCGAGACATAGGTAAAAACGGCGCTGTTCCATAGCATTCAGCCCAGTATTTTGGGTATTCGAACAATGAGGTTTTTACTTGTGTGAGCATAATTTGGCCTAGGATTGTGTAAGTAAGATTTTATTGTCGCTGGTCAATACAAAAAACAATAATTTGTTGTATAGAACAAGGCGCGCGATTATAGCAAATTATCATTTTAATTGTAGCCTTTATTGATGCATGGGCATGATTTAAAAAGCCTCCATACATTATGACGCAACTTTATTGCGGTTGGTCGCATAAGATTACACTTTGCCGCCAGTTAAATTTACTATTTGATTGTATAAATTTATCGGGTTGAGTATAACTAACTATCTGATGTCCATTCTCAAAATTCACGATTAAAATAAGTCTCTTACCTATGAAAATAAAAATATTAACCGCCGCTATAAGTTTATCTTTAGTTGCCTGTGTAACAACAACGGCTGATCAATCGGCTGAAAAGATTTTAGATGATAACTACAGCAATAATAAATCTGTGGCGGCCGCTAAAGAAGTAAAGACAATCGCTATTGCTAAAGCCGTTGCCCTAAAAGAGTCTTTGTCAGCAAATAACGACTTATTAATCACCTTAGAACAAATTATGTCTGACCCAGATTGGATGGGGCGTTCACCACAAAGTTGGTATTGGGGTGATGATAATCAGACTATTTTCTACAAACAAAAACGTGCTGGTAGTCCGCTAAGTGATTTATACCGCCAAGCGACGTTGGACAGGGAAGCAGAAAAAGTTAAATTAGCGCAAATGCATGTGGTCAGTGATAGAAATGCACAGCGAAACAAAGCCAATACGCATGAAGTTTACACTTTTGAAGGCAATGTTTTTGTTAAAGAGCTGGCGAGTTTAGATGTTCAACAACTGACTTATACGTCAGCTTATGAATATTCAACGATGTTTTTAAATAATGGTAATGTCGCTTACCGAGTTGGCAACAAATTTTTTGAACATGACTTATCCAGTAATAAAATTATTGAATTAGCTAATTTACAATTAAAAAAAGATCCTAAAGACAGTGAGGAGAGTCAGAGCTATATTGCCAGTGAACAACATGACTTAATCGCTTATGTTGCCTTGCAAAAAAGAAATAGCGAACTGCGAAAGAATCAACAAGAAAAACTCAAAGCGCAAAACGCTACACTGACTAAGAGTGATTTTTATCTAGGCGATAATAAACGTATCAATCACGCGAGTCTATCGCCCAACGGTGATAAACTTATTGTCAGTATTAGTAGCGGTGAATCAAGCCAAGCTGATAGTGATACTATGCCTAACTATATTGCAGATGATGGTCATATAAAAGCGGAAAAGGTCCGTCAGCGTGTTGCTGATAATCGTCAATATAATGATGAGCTTTTTTTACTTGATTTAAAGTCAGGTCAAAAATTTCCACTCTCTTACGAGGTTTTACCCGGTGCTGATGAAGATGTACTTACCAGTGTCAAAACTGAGAACTATCAACGTGAAGGTAAGGTTTATCAGTCTAAAAAATCACCCCGTAATATTCATGTTATGCAAGCTAATTCGCCTATTCAATGGCACGAAAATGGCAAACAAGTTGCAGTATTACTAGAAGCATGGGACAACAAAGACCGTTGGTTAACAACAGTTAATTTAATGGAGAATAAGCTAGAGAGCCAACATCGCTTACATGATGATGCTTGGATCAACTGGAGCTTTAATGAGTTTGGTTGGTTAAAAGGTGACAATACCTTGTACTACCTCTCAGAAGAAACTGGCTATTCTCATCTTTACAGTAAAAACTTAATAGGTAAAGCTAAACAACTCACCCGTGGCCAATTTGAAATCAGTGATGTGAGCCTAACGCAAGATAAGTCGCGTTTCGTCTTTAAAGCCAATAAGAAACACCCTGGTATTTATGAAATCTATCAAGTAGATATAAAATCTGGTCAGTTCAGTGCTTTAACTGATTTAGGTGGTATGAATGACTATGCATTAAGCCCAGATGATTCAACGTTATTAATTGAACATTCAACAGTAGCTATGCCTCCAGAGCTTTATGTAAAAGCACTTAAAGATGATGCTACGGCGATACGCTTAACTCATACGGTCTCTGAAAAATTCTTAAGTATGCCTTGGACTGCGCCAAGTGTGGTTGCTGTGCCCTCTTCATATCAAGATGAACCTGTTTATTCTCGTGTTTATTTACCAAAAGACTATGATAAAACGGCTGATAAAAATCGTGCGGTAATGTTTAGTCATGGTGCTGGCTATCTACAAAACTCACATTTAGGTTGGTCTGGGTATTTTAGAGAATACATGTTCCATAGTATGTTAGTGCAACAAGGTTATGTCGTTATTGACATGGATTATCGTGCTTCTGCAGGATACGGCCGAGATTGGCGAACAGCTATATATCGCCACATGGGTAAACCTGAAGTACAAGATATGCGTGATGGCGTAAACTGGTTAGTTGATAATGCTAATGTCGACCGTCAACGTATTGGGACTTATGGCGGTTCATATGGCGGCTTTCTAACCTTAATGTCTATGTTCACTCAGCCTGATTTATTTCAATCAGGTTCAGCACTGCGCTTAGTTTCTGACTGGGCCTATTATAATCATGGTTATACCTCAAATATTTTGAACACCCCTGGCGATGACGCAATTGCTTATGAGAGAAGTTCACCTATTTATTTTGCTGAGGGATTAGAAAAACCCTTATTAATTAATGCGCCAATGGTCGACGACAATGTCTTTTTTCAAGATACCGTTCGTTTGGTGCAACGCTTGATTGAGTTAGAAAAGCAAAACTTCGAAACGGCTATTTATCCAGTCGAACCTCATGGTTTTGTTCAGCCAAGTTCTTGGTTAGATGAATATCGACGCATCTATAAGTTATTTGAAAATACCTTGTAATTTATCTAGAGCTTGCAAGACTAAAGGGTTACCTTTCTTATAAATTAAGAGCGGTAACCTTTTTTTTTGGCGAACGAACGACACTCACTGATTGACATAAAATCGTTGCAGGAGGATGAAACTAATATTTGTGGTCTTATTTTATCTCGCCTTTATTGTAAATGCTCAGGCTAAAGCGGTATGTAAAGTCAGTTTGGGGAGCATAACTATTCCCCTTATGCCATTATTGTAAAGGGAAAGTCAGTGTCAGGTACCATGAAAGATATTAATGATGCTATTACTGAGAAATTGAGCAGCTGGAGCAATATCAAATTCAAAGCTTAGTGATAAGTGATAAGTGAGCATAATATCCATAGCGCTTTCAGCTAATTCTAATCTATCAATAAAATAATAAAATAATAAAATAATATAATAAGGCATTAATCGCGTTGAAAAAAGCAGGTGTTATCGACAATATTTAAAAAAATCAGTCTTTACCTTAATGTTTTTTTAGTGGAAATAATTTTAGAGCCATTAAAAATAAGATGGCGAATACACCACCTAATGCTCCCCATAAATGAGCATTTATTGCTACGTTAGCGCCAATCAAGTCAGCGACGTCTTCACTTGCGCCATAATATTGTTCGTGAGCTATCTTTAAAATTACTCCAATAAGTAATAAGTAACCGGTGCGCTCTTTTGCTTTAATATCCTCGATAGCGCCCCAAATAAACAGGCCATGTAAAATACCGGATAAACCCACGTATTGTTCAATGTTTGGTGAAAACCAATGGATGCCAACAGCACAAATAACAGCACTTATCATAAATACAATCAGATAATTTTTAATGGTGTAGAATTGACCATGCAAGGCCCACAACATAATAACCGCTGCGCTATTCAACAGGAAATGCGCACCATTGGTGTGAAAAAAGTGCCCAGTAAATACCCGCCAAACTTCGCCTTGTCTGACTAAACTGCGTTGATAAACAAATAAATCACTGAAACTACTATCAAATATAAAAGCAACCAGTGAAATAATCAGAACTATCGCGGGAACCGTTACTTGTTGAACAGAAATGGGAAAAGCAGAAAGTGACAATCGCATGAAAATAGGCTTATAAACAAAGAGTAAAATATATTTTACTGCATTTTAGATGTTTTTTATATTAAAAATATTCTTAACGTTTAATGGTGAACAGCGTAGACTCATCGCTAATAATTATCTGTTAAGCCCAAATTAATGACCCGAGCATACTGCTTACAATGCGAACGTCCTGAAAAATCTTGTCTGTGTCATTTAGTCACATTGGTTGATAATGATATTCATATCGTGATTTTACAACATCCATTAGAAGTTAAACAAAGTAAAGGCAGTGTTACCTTATTGCATCTGTCATTAAAAAATAGCCAAGTTATTGTGGGTGAAAACTTTACTGACCACATTGAAGTACATCGATTATTAGAGCATTATCATCAACAATGTGCTGTTTTATATCCAGCTAATGACGCCGTTGTTTTAAGTGCCAATAATAGTGATATAACAACGCCTAAGTGTTTGTTTATCTTAGACGGTACTTGGAAAAAAGCGTATAAAATGTTTATGAGTAACACTTGGCTGCAACAACTGCCGCATTTTACCTTGGAGAATGATATTGTTGGACAATATCAAATTCGAAAAACAACCAAAAAGCACGCTCTGTCATCGCTAGAGGCATGTTGTTATGGGCTTAGTGTTTTAGAACACCAACGTGATGGAGAAAATAAGTATCAAGCAGTATTGGCAAGCTTTGTAGAATTTAATCATTTTCAGTTATCGTTTAACCCAAATTAGTTTATGTATTTTTAAGGAAAACTATGTCTCGAATCCCACTATTTCAGCGTTTAAGTATGGTAACGCTATCACTGGTACTTACCTTTACTAGTCAAGCTGAAATAATAAAACAACAAGAAGACCGTGAACCCGAAGCTGCTACGGGTGTTATCCATAAACAAGCAGTTACCAGCAAAGACTTTATGATCGCAGCAGCTAATCCTTATGCTAGCCAAGTTGGTTTCAACATCCTAAAAAAAGGTGGCAGTGCTATCGATGCGGCGATTGCTGTGCAACTGGTATTGACCTTAGTTGAACCACAATCATCGGGGATTGGTGGTGGTGCTTTTATTTTGCATTGGGATAAAAAAGAACAATTCTTAACGACTTTTGATGGTCGCGAAACTGCGCCAAAATTGGCTACGGCTGAGCTGTTTTTAGATGATAAAGGTAAAGCCATTTCTTGGATTAAAGCCGTTGTTGGTGGTCGTTCTGTTGGTGTTCCTGGTGTGTTGTCAGCACTAAAACAAGCGCATCAACAATATGGGGTGCTTGCTTGGTCAGAATTGTTTGTCGAAGCCATTGAGCTTGCCGAGCAAGGTTTTATTGTTTCTCCGCGGCTCGAAAAACTAGTATCAATGCAGTTTAATCCAGGCATTAGCCAGCTGCCTGAAATAAAAAATTATTTCTTCCCTAATAATATCGCCATAAAAGCCGGTGATCGTTTAAAAAACAAGAAGCTTGCTGCTGTTTACAGAAGTATCGCTAAAGATGGACTTAAACCTTTTTATCAAGGTTGGATAGCGGAAAAAATTGTTGATGCGGTGCAAAATTCTATCATAGCGCCAGGTAGACTTACTCTGCAAGATATGGCTAATTATCAGCCTAAACAAGTGCCTGCTGTTTGTGGTCGTTATCGCGACTATAATATTTGTGGTATGGCACCTCCTAGTTCTGGCGGTGTTGCTGTTATTCAACTGCTTGCCCAACTTCAACCTTACGACTTTGCGAAAGAAAGCCCTAACAGTTTAACGGCCGTGCATTTACTTACACAAAGTTCACGTTTAGCCTTTGCCGATCGAGAACGATATATTGCCGACAACGACTTTGTTAATGTACCTGTTGCGGGGCTAATATCTCCAAACTATTTAGCAAAACGCTCGAAATTAATTAATATCGATAAGGATATGGGAACAGCGCAAGCTGGTTTCCCGCAGGGCGCTTTAGTACAAGCAGACGATCTTGCTTTGGAGTTACCATCAACCAGTCATATTTCAATTGTTGATAAACAAGGAAATGCGATATCAATGACGACCAGTGTTGAAATGGCTTTTGGTTCAGCGGTGATGGTGGAAGGTTTTATTTTAAACAATCAATTAACGGATTTTTCATTAACACCAAAAGTGAATGGGCAATGGGTAGCAAATCGCTTAGAGCCACTAAAGCGACCTAGAAGTTCTATGGCTCCTACGATGGTATTTAACCAAGATAATTCATTAAAACTTGTAGTGGGTTCACCTGGTGGTAGCCGGATTATAAACTATGTTGCGCAAGCCATTGTTGGTGTAATTGATTGGCAGTTAGACCCTCAAACGGCAATAAATTTACCAAAAGTAACCAATCGTAATAAGGTGACCACCTTAGAAAAAGGCACGAATATTGAATTATTAAGGCCAGCTTTAGAAGCCAAGGGACATAAAGTTATCGTTAGAGATTTAAATAGTGGTCTTCATGCAATTGAAGTGACAGAGCAGGGATTAATTGGCGGTGCAGATCCGCGCAGAGAAGGGGTTGTCTTAGGTTTATAAATCATTTTTTGACCTATCTTTTTTAGGATAGGTCAAAAGTGTATTTTAAAGCAAAGACTAATTTAGAAAGGGTCTTTTAATATTTTATCAATAACCCAATCGCCATCTATCTGAATAAGAGATAAGCGCTTAACGTCTTTCAAACGATTATTATCGTAAATACCATCAAAATAAACAGTAATTACCGCTGCGTCTTTGAACTGCTCACGAACTTTTACACCGCTGTCATCTGGCGATGCAACCACTGAATCGTATGACATATTAAATAAATGACGGCCAACAGCTTTGGGTGACTTGTAATGTAATATAATTCGAGACAATTGCGGGCTACATACTTTAGCTGCTTTCTTCACATTTTTTTCATTATAAAGCGCATCAAAAAAGGCGACAGCGACAACTTCAGGACTTTCTGACGTTTTAATATCTCCATTTCCTTCGTCACCACATGCCGTAAGTAGAAGAGTAAATGAGATAATAATTAATTTTAAATAGTTCATAAGATGTAAATATTACTGGGAAAGTATACCTATATACTACCTGAAATTATTAACTCATTAGTATTAAATATTATAAAAATTCAAATATTATTGAAATCTTATAGAGTAAGTTCAATATATAAGCTATCAACAGATCCTTAGGAATACCAATTGCAAAATATCGTTTTGAACTTTATTTTGTTCATCAGCTCTTTAGTATCGGCTAATACTGTATCTCAGTTGCTTTGTCATCTGTGATTAGCAAGGATACTCAACAAGAAGAATACATAGAGTATTGTGCTGAAGTCTCCTTACTTATATTACAAAAAAAGCCGAAGTTTAACTATATCAAGCATTAAATGCTCTAAATATTAGTGGTACTTATTTATATTCGGATTTATTTCTTGACGCTTTTGATTTACATCATAACTCCCTTATACTTGTCGATACACAGATAAGTAGGTAAAAGTATAAAATTCAAAAACAAACTTTTCAAAAGTCTGTGGTAACGATTCATCTACAATTCATTAAAACGCTTTATCAAGTTGAAAGTGAAAACCTCAGCGCGTAATGGATTATTTTAATAAATATCCGTTTAATCATTTCATTGTTTAAACCTTTTAAATAATTTGATTAAGTGCTCTATGGAAAATTTCTTTAGGTATGATTTATATCTGGCGTTAGCGCCATGGTTCGTTTTTGCGGTGCTATCAGTATTAGCGATAATATTAATGAAGCTTGCTAAAAAACGCCGTGGTATAGCGATTGCCTTTGCTGTTTTTGTGCAAATGTTTTCTGCCGAACCTTTTGTGGAAAAAGCGATTGCTATGGTGGTTTCTGAAAAAAGAGTGATTAAAAAGCAGCAAGAAGAAGATGGTGGTGGGGGGAACTTAATAAAAACACGACCAAAAAAGACTGAAGAGAGTTTGTAGTACAAAAAATGCCAGAGCATAATGTCTGGCATTTTTAGTTATCTATTGGTTACTTTAATCGCTAGGCAAAACTGCTAAATTGTTTCAACGTCAATTTTGATCTAATTTTAGATAATGTATTACGAGAAAGCATCATTAAAAAAGCCACTGCAAAAATAATGAAAGTGCTTGGTTCTGGAACAGAAGTTGCCGGTGAACCTGTTGGTTGAAACGGGTTGTAATTTGTTTGAAATGCACGATTAGCTTGCCAAGATTTACCAATAACTTGTCCAAACATCTGCCCACCATTCGCTGCTATATCGGCAGTAGGAGCTAATATACTGCCATATAATGCAATATCTAAGTTTAACTGGCTAGCGCCATAAAAGTTGTAAAGCAACTGGAAAGGTACGGGGGTATTCGCTTCACCTGCAATAAATTTATTGCTTAGAGGGTTCGTAGAACTTGTTGGGGCACTATCGTTCGTAATATATACCATTCCTCTTGATGAAAGGTCGATAACGGAAGATCCTGTGTCATTTGATATATTAAATACAACCGTTGCGTCTTCAGCCATGCCATTAGTATTGATATAGAATTCGCTCTCAGATTGTTGCTGAGTAACATTAAAAACGTAAACGCCATTTTCTGGCACAACATTCTCATCAACTGAAAATATTAATGCCCATCCATTGTCTTTAACACTACCGTAGGCAGTTCGCGCTGATAATTGTTGTGAAAGGTTTTCTAAATGGGAAAATGCACTATTAAAATCAACCGGTAAAGAGTCAGAATTCTGAGTTAATGATCGCACATCATTGAGAGTACCCGTTAATGTTCCACCAATTATTGCATCACCCAATTCAGGGGTTTCTCCTGCTTTATGATGCTGATAAACAGCAAGGTTGCCAGAGGGATTTATTTTTTCAATATTTCCGCCAACAACTAAACTCGGGCCATCCCCCATAGCAAAGTCAATTATCTTTGCGCCAATGTCATATTGACCATCAACTAAAAGGTTACCACCAACGGCGATTCGACCCTCTACGTCAGATGAACTAACAGAGTAGTTTTCTTTAATAAAAGCATGATATTTACCCGCTTGACCAAAATCGATGATGTCAGCAAATAGTGGAAAACTTAAGAATAAGCTTGCGATAACAGCTAAATGTCGCATTAATGTTCCTTATAATTGAATCAATATGACTATATTTTGCACATCATATCATTAAATAAACCTATTTGACAACGCTGTCTTTTATGCAGGATGTTTATTTTGGGTATTAACTCTATTAATCTTTATTTATTAATAGGTTTATTTTTTTGGTTAGTTCGTGATCTAGGGCTAGCTTTTGTGCTGTGAGCAAAGCAGCTTTAGCTTGGGGGATTCGCTTCAAAATTGCTAAGGTATAAGCAAGGTGGTAATGATAGTTTGGATTATTCACATCGCGAGCAATTGATTCTCTTAAGTAACTTAAACCTGTTTGAGGTTGATTGTTTTTAACAAATAACCAACCTAATGTGTCATTAATTACCGCTAACGTAGGGGCTAATTCGTAGGCCTTCTTAGCGAAAAAAAGTGCTTTTTTTGGATTGTTTTCTTGGTATAAATTAGCAAGGTTATTTAGAAAAATAGGCTGTTGGTTAATATGTACATAGTTTTCAAGCGTCGATATTGCTAATGCTGTATCACCGTTATTTAGAGCAATGGTACTTAGCTGTGAAACTGCCCAAGCATCTGAACTTTGTTGTCCTATCCATTCCTGTAATAATAAGGTGAGAGCTGCAAGGTTTTTCTTCTGTGAGTAAAGTTGAGCGAGTAACTGCATGTGCTCACGATTCTTTTGGCTTTGATAAAGTGGTCTTAATAAATCGATTGCTTGATCCATGTTGTTTTCGGTGAGTAAAAGATGAATTTTTAGCTCTATCCAAGTAGGATCTTCAGGATTTATTAACAACTGTTGTTCAATCAATTGATTAGCTTTTTTAGTATCTTGCGTAACTAAAGCAAAACGAGTTTCAATATAAGGAGAAATTTTGCCACTTGATAATTGTCTAATTCTATCAATACTGCGTTTTGCTGCCTCAATGTCAGCTATATCAATTTGAAGGTTACTTAACGTCTCAATTTTAGCGACGTCATCATAAATTAAACCAAATAAAATTTTAAGTGTTTTAGAAGACTTAGCCGTTTTACCTTGCTGTTTTTGTAGTTTACTTTTTGCTAATAGTAACTCTTGATCAAACAAGAAGAACTCTTCTAATAACTGAAGTGTTTTTTCTGCGTTGGCTAACTGATTATTTTCTAGGTAAAGTGTTAGTAATGCCCGCTGATTTGTCATGAAATCAATATGACCTTTGGGTATTTGGCTAAGTAACTTTATCGCTAAAAATAACTGTTGTTGTTTAATCGCAAAGTCTGCATACAACTGAAGTACTAAAACATCATTAGGGTAAAGTGTCAGTAATTGTTGATAATAATATTCAGTTTGTTGTTCATCTTTTTTATTTAGACTTATACCCGCTAATGCCAATAATGCGGGACGAAATGTATCGTCTAATATAAGTGCTTGTTTAAATAGCTTTATCGAGTCTTCATCCCGACCAAGCTTTAATGATAATTCACCGGCGAGTTGTAAAATTTCAACTTTATTGGGATTTTCGTCTAATAATGTTTGAGTCGTTATTTTAGCTTGTTCAATATTATTGGTTTGTAATTGTAAAAACCCTAATAGCGTTTTATTTGCTAATGTACTGCTGCTACTTGTTTTATTAAGTAAAGCTACCGCGTCATTGCTTCGGTTAACAGAAAGAAGTGCGCCTATGTACTGATCTCTGAGTAGCGTATTATCAGGAAACGTCGACTGGGCTTTCTCAATGAAGCTTAAGTATTCATTTTTGTCGAATTGTTGTTGATAAATATGAGAGGCAAGCAAGTGAATATCAACTTCATTTGGCGATAGGGTTAGTGCTTTATCAACATATTGTTGTGCTAAAGTCAGGTTATTCTCTTTTAAAGCGATCATAGTAAGATGGCGATAAGCAACGACATTTCCCTCATAATCGCTAAGGTAAAGTAAAAACTGTCGGCGTGCTTGATGATAGTTTTCATTTAAATAATCAACACTAGCAGACAGCAACAATACTTCTCTATTTTGCATGTGCTCGTTGCTTAAATTCATAAACTGTTGCTGAATATCACGTAACAAAGTGCGTGCTTCTCTTTCATTACCTTGTAATGCGATAATTGAAGAGTGTAATAGTTTTATATAAGGGTCATTTGGGAAGTTTTCTCGTAACGTTAGTGAAAAACTAAGCGCACTATTGAGTTGGTTAAGCTCTAATAAAATGGTCGCTTTACCAAATAATGATTGCTTATTTGTGGGTTCCTTTTGAAGCATTTCAGTATATATTTCTAAGGCATCATCAAAGTTATCAGTGTTCTTTAATATCTCAGCCTTGAGCATAAGCGCACCTTGGTGGTTATCTTTTAATGAAATCGCTTTATTTACCAAAGTTAAAGCGCTATCAAGTTTTCCTTCTTTAAATGATAAATCAGCCATAGCTATAAACAGCTCTAACGTTTCTCCATGGATATTTATTGATTGCTGATATGACTTGTTAGCTAAAGTTGACTGATTCAAACCTTTGTATGCATTACCTTGTAAGAGAAAATATTCATTTTCAGTGGCAAGTTGTGGATATTGGTTTAATAAATCTAAAGCGTCATCATGTTTATACAAGAATAATTTCGCTTTAACTAAAGGTAGAATCACAGCAAAACTATCAGCTTGCAAAGATAAAGCTATAGCTAATTCTTTTTCTGCTGACTGTGGCTGACCTTTTTGCAAAAGGATATCGCCTAATAATAATCGAGAAGGTAAGTAATTAGGACGCTGCTGAATACTATTTTTAACCGCTATTTCAGCTTCATTAAGCTTGCCTTGTTGTAAAAAAATCAATGCATTTTCGTAAGAACTGGGCAATTGTTCAGCATGAGTATTACAACAAGTTGAGATAAAAAATATGAAGAATAAGATGGAATGAGATTTATTCATAGCAGCACAAAATAATTAGAGATACTTTATGTTAAAACACAATGACGTTAAGTGATATTGTATTTTTAGTAATAAAATAAAATAAATTGAAATTTATTAAATAATATTAGTGCTGTTAACTGACGACTTGTCTAATAAATTTAAAATTTCTTCTTTGTTTTTTAGTGTTTTAATATCATTAAATAACTGTTGTGCTTCTGGGTATTGTAATTTCAAATAGCGCAACCATTGTTTCAATCTACTAGAAAAGTAAAAGCTCTTATCACCTATTAATTCAAGATCACTGTATTGTTTTAATAGGATACAAAGTTGGTGCCAAGGCATAGCTTGTTGGTTGTTTTTTATTACTGCCTCTAAATTTGGTAGCGCAAGTGCACCACGACCAAGCATTAAATTTTGGGTGTGGCTTTCTTCAATACAGCGGTGGGCGTCTGCTAAATTCCATATTTCACCATTCGCGAAGATCTCTATTGGGTACCTTTTGACAATGCCAGCAATGAAGTGCCAATAAGCGGGAGGACGATAGCCATCGGCTTTAGTTCTGGCATGAATGGTGAGTTGATCCGCTTTGGCAGAGGTTATAGCACTAACTATTTCGTCTAACAATGAGGCATCATCAAAGCCTAAGCGAATTTTTGCCGAAAGGATCACATCCTCGCCAACCGCTTTTTTTACCGCTAGCACTATTTTGTAAATATCTTCAGGGGTTTTTAGTAATGCGGCACCGCCACGGTTTTTATTAACAGTTTTAGCTGGACAGCCAAAATTAAGATCAACACCATGTGAGCCTAGCGCTATTGCTCGAACAGCATTTTCTGCCATCCAGTTGGGTTCTTGACCAAGTAGCTGCATTCTCAATGGTGTGCCTGACTGTGTATAACCTTGTTGTTCTAATTCAGGGCAAACTTTGTAGAAACATCGCTCAGGTAAAAGCTGGTCAACAATACGTAGAAATTCAGTAATACAAAAATCGTAATTATTTAATGAGGTGAGTAGACGGCGCATTAAGGCATCAGCAACACCTTCCATTGGTGCTAAAACAACTTTCTTTACTTGAGTATTCATAGATCAGCGAGTAACCTCAAAAATGAGCGATAAGATTTATTTAAGAGTGAATAAATATTTTCAACTTCATTGAAATTTATTTATTCGGTGAAGGGGGCTTTGTTAGTAGCTTACATATGTAGTGCCAAAATATATAATATTAAATGAAAATATCATGAAAATTTAAAAAAAATCATCATTGACAGCTTTATTAGGTTTATTTGCCTTAATACTTGCCATTTCAGCTCCTGTAAAAGTAGAAATGAACCCTTTTGAAACTAAAAGCATTGTAACGATTACCGCGGCAGATGCTAGTGGAAAATGTGGTGAAGGTAAAGCTGACGAAAAAGCTAAATGTGGCGAAGGTAAGCAGACAAAAAAGGTAAATGTGGCGAAACTAAAACTGACGCTAAGAAATGCGGCGGTTAATTCTTAATCATTTATTAAACGTTATCATATATCTTTAAAAAAGCTATTTAACCCTTCGTTAAATAGCTTTTTTGTTTATTTATAGCTTATACGACGGTCAGTCTTTATAGTTATTATCGTTTACTGTTGCGCGAGGAATGATAAAAAGTGATTCACTACCTTGGTTGAATTATTGTTTTACCACACTTTACCTAGCTATTTTAATGTCCCTGTAAAATCAAATTCCTGGTTACACCGCGCTATTTTATTTAAAACAGTGTCTTTCTTAATTAATGTCTTTTTTTCCAAGACTAATGTCTCGAAAAAACAGATAATAGCGATCATTAATTACATTTTGCCAATTGGCAGTCGCTAAAACTAAGCAAATCACTGAGCTTTTAGTGCAAAACTTCGGAAATTATTCAATGGAAATCAAAGTTAATTATCTCGACAACCTTAGAATTGAAGCTAAATTTGATGATTTTTCTGTCATCGCTGATCAACCTATTCGCTATAAAGGTGATGGTTCTGCTCCAGGGCCTTTTGATTATTTTTTAGCTTCATCAGCACTTTGTGCCGCCTATTTTGTTAAGGTTTATTGTAATTCGCGTGATATACCCACTGAAAATATTCGTTTGTCACAAAACAATATCGTAGATCCTGAGGATCGTTATAACCAAATTTTTCAAATTCAGGTTGAGTTGCCTGAAAGTATTTCTGAGAAAGACCGTAAAGGCATTGTCCGTTCCATTGATCGCTGTACCGTTAAAAAAGTCGTTCAAAGTGGACCAGAGTTTAAAGTAGAAATAGTCGATAGTCTTGAAAACGACGCCCAAGCAATGCTTATGGGGCAGTCAGCAAGTGGTTCCAGCACCTACATTTTAGGTAAAGACTTACCACTTGAACAAACTATTGCCGATATGACCTGCCTGTTGGCTGATTTAGGTATGAAAATTGAAATATCTTCTTGGCGAAATATTGTGCCTAATGTTTGGTCATTGCACATCCGTGATGCTGCATCACCGATGTGCTTTACTAACGGTAAAGGCGCAACGAAAGAAAGTGCGCTTTGCTCTGCACTTGGTGAATTTATTGAGCGTCTTAACTGTAATTTCTTTTATAACGATCAGTTTTTTGGTGTTGATGTTGCCAACAGTGATTTTGTTCATTATCCCAATGAAAAATGGTTTAAACCTGGCGCCAATGATGAGTTGCCCAGCGACATACTTGATGAATATTGTTTAGCGATATATAACCCTGACGATGAATTGCGGGGCTCAAACCTAATAGATACCAACTCTGGCTTAGCAGATCGAGGTATTTGCTCTATTCCTTATGTACGCCATTCTGATGGTGAAACCGTCTATTTTCCTTCAAATTTAATTGAAAATTTATTTTTAAGTAATGGTATGAGTGCAGGTAATAACTTACCCGAAGCACAAGTACAATGCTTGTCAGAAATTTTTGAACGTGCGGTAAAAAAACAAATTATTGCACAAGAAATTGTTTTACCTGATGTGCCCAAAGAAGTGATCGCAAAATACCCAAGTATTTTAGCAGGTATTGAAGGCTTAGAAGCGCAGGGCTTTCCTATTGTTGTTAAAGATGCATCCTTAGGTGGTCAATTCCCAGTCATGTGTGTCACGCTTATGAACCCTAAAACGGGGGGTGTCTTTGCCTCATTTGGTGCTCATCCAAATTTTGAAGTTGCGCTAGAAAGGAGTTTAACTGAGTTATTACAAGGAAGAAGCTTTGAAGGCTTAAACGATGTACCTAAGCCAACCTTTAATAGCATGGCGGTTACTGAACCTGAAAACTTTGTTGATCACTTTATTGACTCAACAGGTGTTGTTTCCTGGCGTTTCTTTAGCAATAAAGCTGATTATGAATTTTGTGAATGGGATTTTTCTGGCACTAACGAAGAAGAAAATGCTGTGTTAATGGCGATTTTGAAAGACTTGGGCAAAGAAGTCTATATTGCAGAGTTCAATCAATTGGGGGCTACCGCTTGTCGTATGCTAGTACCAGACTATTCAGAAGTGTATCCGGTTGAAGACCTTATTTGGGACAACACCAATAAATCTCTTGAATACCGCGAAGATATTTTAAATCTTCACATTTTAAGTGAAGAACAATTAGTCGCTTTAGCTGAGCGTTTAGAAGATAGCCAACAAGATAACTACATTGATATAAAAACATTAATTGGTATTGAGTTTGATGAAAATACTGTTTGGGGTCAGCTCACTATTCTTGAATTAAAGATTCTTATTTATCTTGCCTTAGGTGCTTTAGAAGAGGCTATTGAATTAGTTGGAGAGTTTTTACAATACAATGACAATACGGTTGAACGTGGCTTATTTTATCAAGCGGTTCATGCGGTATTAGAAGTTACCCTAGACGAAGAGATGGAACTTGAAGACTATATCGGTAACTTTAATCGAATGTTTGGTGAAGAGACTATGGAACACGTGGTTGGTTCAGTCTTTGGTGAAGTTAGGTTTTACGGTTTAACACCAACAAGTATGAAACTTGAAGGTTTAGATAAGCACCTGAGGTTGATTGAAAGCTACAAAAAATTACACCAAGCACGTAAAATAGCGGCTGAGAAATAGTAAAAACATATCATGTAAAAAGCCAATATCTACTATAGGTATTGGCTTTTTATAAACGTTGCGAATTTAAATTTTAAATCTTAAGTTTAATGAGCATTAATCAGTTTTATACACCTCGGTTCTGTTTCTGCCAAGTTCTTTTGCTTTATATACGGCATCATCAGCCTGAGCGTAAAAGTCAGTAAATGATATTTTATCGTCACAAATACTGGCACCAATACTTACCGTTAATGGTTTATTGTCAACCGTAATGTCAGCGATTAATTGATGTAATCTTTCACAAAACAATAAAACATTCACTTTGTCTGTGTCAGGTAGCATGATCAAAAATTCTTCACCACCAAAGCGAGCAACGAGGTCTGTTTGTCGACAAAAGGCTTTTAATTTTTGACCAAGCTCTTTTAATACACGATCCCCTTCTAAATGGCCAAAGTTATCATTTACTTTCTTAAAGTAATCAATATCGAGCATTAACAAACCAACCGATTGATGAGATCTCGCTGCCTGCTCAAGGACTAAAACACTTCGGTATTTCATTTCTCTTCTATTTAATAACTCGGTTAACTCGTCAGTAGAAGCAAATAATTTCAACTCTTCTGCTTGCTCTTCTAATGTTTTGCGGATTTTTAATAATTCATTATAAAGTTGGTCTCTTTTCGAGGCATTAAAAAAGCTCCAATAAATACAGCCATCATCACCTAAATGCGCGTTAACGGTTACTGGAATGCGACCCCCTTGAGCATTAAATATAATTAACTGCATTTCTTCACACGTTTTCTTGTGTAAAAGTGTTGGAATGAGATAACTTTGAAAAAATATTTTTGACGATTTTGTGAAAATCACATCAGTACTTTTACCGATAAGTTCTGCTGGTTGCCATAATAGTTCAGTGGTGAAATATGTATTAACATAGGTAATAATTCTTGACGAATTAGTGACTAAAGCACCGCAAGGAAAACTATCCAGCGAATAATTTTGCATGTTACTTTGTGTTTTATTTTTGCGTGTTGTGGTCATTTTTTGCGTATTCTATTATTAAGTCGACAATTTCGTTCGGATGCGTCATATGTAAACAATGTCCGTCAGCCAGAACCACTTCCAGTTGACTATCTTTTATTTGGCTATGAATAAACTCACCAACAGTCGTCGCAGCCAATGCATCATTCTTACTTTGGAAAATTAATGAAGGTTGCTTTATATCTTTTAAAATATGGCGATAATCAGATAAAAATGTTGCTTCAGCAAAATTCTTCGCTATAACAGGGTCGGTAGAGCAAAAACTTCCCGTTAACTCTCCTATTAAATCTGTTGAATGATCATTTCCTATTACTAATGGCGCTAAATAATCAGCCCAACCAATATAATTTTTATCCATCAAGCTTAATCGCTCGAGTAAATCTTCTTTTTCAAAGCCGCCCAAGTATTCAGGAGGAAAGTTTAGAAAACAAGGAGAAGGGCATATCATGATAAGCTTAGAAAAAAAGTCAGGCCTTTTATTGGCGACAATCGCACCAATAATACTGCTTACTGAATGCCCGACAAAATTGCACTTGATAGCTGTAGCACTTCAGCTATTTCAATAATATCTTCGGCATATCCCTCAAGTTGGCTATAACGTTTTTTGTTGTATTGTGATATATCCGAACCACCAGAGCCGACATAGTCAAATAATACAATGGTAAATTGACTCAATAGCTTAGGCGTTAAAAATCGCCACATGTTTTGATCACAACCAAAGCCATGAGCAAGAAAAAGTGTTTTTTCGCCTTTTCCAATAATTTTAACATTATTTCTAATCAACACCTCTTTTGACAAAAGCATAATATTTCCTACTCAAACGTATCATTAATTAACGGTCACTAACCTTGTTTATACTACTATCTAATAATCTTGTTTATATTACCACAGAAGGAAACAGTTGCAGGGTTTGCTCAATGATATCAGTTTTCTGACTTTTCGCTAAATAAGCGGCATATATATCTCTTGAATATACCGGCGCTTCTTCAACTAGGTATAATTTATTTTTCTCGATATACTCAAAAGTCATTTGTCTGGGTAAATAAGCACTTCCGCCGGCGTCTAATAGAAAATTTAATGCAATTCTTGGTTGGCTCATATAGTGTCTTGCGGGAGGAGCATCTTGAAATTCTCGAAGGTGTTGCGCATTCACTGATTCACCATAGTCGACCATTATGTGGTTATCTAATGTTAACTTTTCCATAATATCGTTTGGCTCTGTGGTGACTAAATGTAGTGGAACCGTGGCGACTTTTTCAGTGATTAAATCTTTAACAAACGGTGGTTCGAAAAAAAAGGCAACATCGACCACACGACTTAGTAAACTCTTTCTAAGCTCTAACGGCGAGTAAGTGTTGGTTAATAAACTAACATCATCAAGATTGCGGTGAATCTTTTTCAACCAATCTTGTAAGACAATATCCCAAATAGACATCATAGAGCCAACAACTAATTGATAAGTATCACTGTCTGCAACACCAACATCTTGTTTCGTTTTTTGCCACATAAACAATAACTCATTAGCATGTTTTATTAACCGATTACCTTCAGGGGTTAATTTTAAATGCTTTTGGCTTCGGTCAAACAACAGTACACCTAAGTCACCTTCTAATAACTTAATCCTTGCGCTTACCGCAGATTGAGTAATGAATAAGTTCTCAGATGCTATTCTAAAGTGTAATGTACGGCTCACTTCAAGAAATGTTTTTAATAGTTCGATTCTCATACAAACCTCGACAAACAACGCAATCATTTTTTTTGATTAAACTCATCAAAATATAGCGCTATATTATTTAATAAGCTGACTATACACTCCACAGCACTTATTACCTCACTTTTTATCATTAAATAAAAGTGAATATCAAAAGACTGACTTATGAAAATTGCTATCTTATCTAGAAATAAAAAACTTTACTCTACGCGCCGCTTAAAAGAAGCGGGTGAAGCTATGGGCCATGAAGTTGATATTATCGATACTTTGCATTGTTATATGGACATTACGAGTAGCCGTTCATCGGTGCGTTATCACGGTAAAGAACTACCAAAGTATGATGCAATTATTCCTCGTATTGGCGCCTCTGTAACTTTTTATGGCACAGCGGTGGCAAGACAATTTGAAATGATGGGTACCTTCAACATTAATGAATCCGTCGCTATCAGCCGCTCGCGCGATAAATTACGGTCATTACAGTTGCTATCACGTAAAGGTTTGGGTTTACCGCGAACAGGCTTTGCCAGTAAACCTGATAATGCTAAAGATTTAATTAAAAATGTTGGTGGCGCGCCGGTAGTGATTAAGTTACTCGAAGGCACACAGGGTATAGGTGTAGTCTTAGCCGATACTGCTAAATCGGCTGAAGCCATTATCGAAGCGTTTATGGGCTTAAACGCGAATATTTTGGTACAAGAGTTTATTAAAGAAGCGGGTGGTGCAGATATTCGCTGTTTAGTGATTGGCGGTAAAGTTGTTGCGGCGATGAAACGTCAAGGCGCTGAAGGTGAGTTTCGTTCTAATTTACATCGCGGTGGCTCTGCTGAAGTGGTTAAATTATCTAAGGCTGAGCGTGATACTGCTGTCAGTGCTGCAAAAGCGATGGGTTTGAACATGTGTGGTGTCGATTTACTGCGTTCACAAAATGGTCCTATGGTCATGGAAGTTAATTCATCTCCTGGCCTTGAAGGTATTGAAAAAGCGACGGGCAAAAATGTTGCCGGGATGGTGTTTGAGTTTTTAGAAAAAAATGCCAAACCTCATGACACTAAGACACGTGGCAAAGGATAATGAAAGTGAGTTCTACAGACATATTACGCATTGGTGAATTTGAAATTTCACCTGGAGAGCAGCGTAAAATAGAGCTGCCGGTTGCTAAGTTATATACCGATGCCGACGTTTCTTTGCCCGTTCATATTATTCGCGCTAAAAAACCGGGGCCCACTATTTTTTTGAGTGCGGCGGTACATGGCGACGAATTAAATGGTATTGAAATTATTCGACGCTTGATCCACGAAAAGAAACTTAAAATCACGCGAGGCACCGTTATTGCTGTTCCTATGGTTAACGTTTATGGCGTGGTTAATCAAAGTCGTTATATGCCTGACCGTCGTGATCTTAATCGCTGTTTTCCCGGCTCTGCGAAAGGCTCTTTAGCGGGGCGTGTTGCACATATATTTCTCAATGAAATCGTTAAGCATTGTGATTACGGTATCGATTTACACACCGGGGCAATTCATCGCTCAAACCTGCCACAAATTAGGGCGGATATGTCTGATCCCGACACCAAAGCCTTGGCGGAAGTGTTTGGCGTACCAGTTGTGTTGAATTCTACTTTAGTTGATGGCTCGTTAAGAGAATCAGCCGTTAAAAACGAAACGAAAATATTATTATATGAAGCGGGTGAAGCGCTGCGTTTTGATGAGTTTTCAATTCGAGCGGGCATGAAAGGTATCTTAAATGTTTTACAATATTTAGGCATGACTAGAAAAGTTGTCCGTTCTAAGAAGAAAAAACTTGTGCCTTTTATTGCTAATGGCAGCCAATGGGTACGCGCAAATGCCAGTGGTATTGTTCATAATATTGTAAATTTGGGCGATCAGATCACTAAAGGTCAAGTGTTAGCCGAAATTGGTAGTCCATATGGTGCAATATTTGATTCGGTTAAAGCAACACGCTCAGGCATTTTAATCGGTAAGCAAAATATACCGCTAGTACAAGATGGAGAAGCTATGTTTCATGTCGCTTATTTCAGTGAAGACGATGAAGAAATCGCTGAACACATTGAAAACGTACAAGAGCAGCTTTTACCAGAAAATGACGACAGTTAGGAAACCGTATGAAAAAAGCAAACAAAGTTGTTATTGGCCGTTTAGAGTCAATAGCTTTGCCAGACTTAGCTATTGACGACTTACAAGTGCGAGTTGATACCGGCGCAAAAACGTCATCGTTACACGTTGATAATATTACAAAAGTTATTAAAAATGGCAAGCCTTCAGTTATTTTTGATATTCATCCTGATGCGCATAATGTTGATACTATTGTTAAATGTAGTGCGCCAATTAGTGATATCAGGAAAATAAAGTCTTCTAATGGCACTGTAGAGCAACGTTACGTTATTGAAACATTAATCGTACTTGGCGAAGAAAAGTGGTCAATTGAAATAACCTTAACGGACCGTTCTGATATGAGTTATTTAATGTTGTTAGGAAGAGAAGCTTTAGGCAGACGTTTTCTTGTTGATCCATCAAAAGTTTTTTTAGGATCAAAAATAGAAAGTGAGCTAGGTTAATCCTTATCTATACGTTTTTTATATAAAAAGCGATTCATTGTCTGCGGTAAACACCACAAAAGATGAATCGCTGTCCGACAATCAACGTTAAAAGTAGCGCGTCATGTAACGTAAAGTGACCTAATAATATTCAGAACATGTTATCGCTACTTTTTTGTCACTAAAAGTTCCTTATTGCTCCCTGTCTGCCAAGTCCTCGCTTTTAAAAGTGCATATTGAGAGAGGCTGCTGAATTATTGTTGCCACTCTTTTTAACTAATATAGTTCACCCTTTAACGAGCTCGTTATAAAAATATCTATTGATTAGTGACTATGTACTTAATTGAAAACACGTATTATAGTTATTAAAAATAATTAGAATAGGCTTCATTGACTTGTAATAATTTCGCGTATTCATTTAGAATAAGCTTTATAAGCAGTTGCTGTAGCCGCTAAATAATTAAATTAACTTGGTACTACTTTTTGAATATTCCTGACTTACCTAATAATCATGCGTTAGCGGTATTACTCATTACCGTATTGGCCTTGTATCTCTTTCGTCGAGACGATATCCCTTTAGAAACCTCTTCTTTGGCTGTTATCGCTATATTGTGTTTGGCGTTTGCATTCTTCCCTTTTTATATAGATGGCACACATTTCGAACCCAGCTCATTATTTTTTGGCTTTGGTCATGAAGCCTTAGTGACGGTTTGTTCGTTAATGATCATTGGTCACGGTATTGTGCGTACAGGGGCATTGGAGCCCATTGGTCGATACTTGGCTAAATTATGGAAGATAAGTCCAACATTATCTTTGTTGCTAACACTCGTTTTAGCTGGAGGCTTAAGTGCTTTTATTAATAACACCCCGGTTGTGGTGCTGTTACTGCCTATCTTGATTAGTGTATCACTGCGTACTAAAACAGATTCTTCGCCAATGCTACTGCCTATGGGATTAGCAACTTTAGTTGGGGGAATGGCGACAACGATAGGTACATCGACCAATTTATTAGTGGTTAGTATTGCAAAAAACATGGGAGCGGTTGAGTTTGGGCTCTTTGATTTTATACAACCAGCACTTATTGCTTCTGTTGTTGCCGTTCTCTACTTATGGCTAATTGCGCCTAAACTTCTCCCAAGCAGAACACCATCAATGCCTGATACTTCGCCACGTCTATTTAGCGCTTATCTTAATATAAATGAAGAAAGTGTGGCTAACGAGAAAACAATTACCGAGATAATTGCTTTGACTGACGGCCAGCTAAAAATTGAGAGTATTCAGCGCGGGGCCAACTATCGTAATATAATGCCTTTGCCCGATACCGTGCTTATTGTTGGTGACCGCTTAAAAGTTCATGACTATCCAGACCGTTTAAAAGAATATGAGTCAGTATTAGGTGCCACTTTATTCTCAGGACTGCATAAAGTTGATGACGAACACCCCCTAAAAGCCGAGAAACAAACGTTGGCAGAGATTGTTATTATTGCTGGCTCGGGGGTTGAAGGGCACACTTTACAACAGGTCAATTTTATACAAAAACACAGCATATCAGTGATCGCTTTGCATCGAGCAGGTAAAGCGATGGAAATTGGTCGCAGCAGTATCGGCAATACCCGCCTGAAAATTGGCGATGTCTTACTGGTACAAGGAGAGCAAGAGCAAATTGACTTATTAAAAGCTAAACAAGGACTACTTATTATTGATGGTGCGGAGTCATTACCTCAAACAAGTAAAGCACCCATTGCCTTAGGTACCTTGTTAGCAGTAGTTGTATCGTCAGCCTTGGGTATTTTACCTATAGAAATTAGTGCGGTTTGTGGTGTACTCGTCCTGTTATTAACAAAATGTTTAAATTGGCAAGAAGCTTCATCAGCACTTAGTACGCAAGTTATTTTAATTGTTGCCGCGTCTTTAGCGTTAGGCTCTGCAATGATGACAACCGGTGGCGCTGAGTACATAGCCCAAGTGTTTGTCGCATTATCATTTGGTTTACCACCAGGAGGTGTATTATCAGCCTTAATGTTGTTACTCGCGATATTAACTAATATTGTTTCTAACAATGCCGCTGCTGTTATTGGTACGCCTATTGCCATTTCTGTTGCTAGCCAACTCAACCTACCAGCAGAACCTTTTATATTGGCAGTACTCTTTGGTGCTAACTTAAGTTATGCAACCCCTATGGCTTACAAAACTAACCTTTTGGTAATGAACGCCGGTGGTTATCGTTTTTCTGATTTTATGCGTGTTGGTATTCCCTTGATTATTCTAATGTGGGTAACGCTATCCTTACTGTTAAATTGGTTATATCTGTAAGATAAACAAAGCAGTCTTTTGTTTTAGGCTGCGCTAATCTTCGTTAATACACTAAAGATGAAAGGTACATTGGTAAGCAAAAAGCCTCATTAATAATGAGGCTTTTTTGTAACGTTGAAATAGGATGGTGTTTGTTGTGGGGCTTGTAAATAAAGCACAACAAGCTTTTGTGCTCATGGATTAGCTACAAAGATTAAGACCTATTACAAGACGATGTCTGTCGCTCTGTTATTTATTAATATTTTTTAAAGCTTTATTCTCAAACCATAGTTTCATAAAGTCGGACGTTAATTTCTGTTCTATTTCCATCGCACTTTCAGTGGGGCAAAAAATAGTAAAAAACACCTGAGTGTCACCGAGCTCAGAGGTAGCTACTTGAATGTGCGGTTTTGGACCTGCAATCTTTATATCTAAGCGGTTTTCAATAAGATGATTATAACGAACTGCCACCTCTTTAAAGTCATGACAATATAAGTCTGCTTTCTCATACAAGGTCTCGATAAAGTCAAAGGGATTAGCACTGTCATCACGTACTATAGTGAAATGATGTACCGCATAACGCTTGAGGAAATTAAGGTTTTTAATTACCGAAGTAATTAACTGGCTATTAGGCAAATATAACGTTTTACCGGTATATTCATAATCATCTTTATTGACCTCTAGTAAAGTAAGTTTAGCCCAATCGGTAGAATGCACCTCACCAACATAGTTACCTACTTGTATCCAGTCACCAATACGAAAGGGGCGACTTGATAATATATAGATAAAGCCAATAAAACACTGAATAAACTCGCGAGTCGCTAATACAATTGCCACAACAAAAGCGGCAATAGAAAAAGCAAACTTTTGGATTTCTTCGGACCATAGATTAAAAAGTAAAATAATGATCAATATGGTAAAAATATTATTCACCATATTGATTTTTAATCTTTTGGTTTGTTTCGATTTTAGCTTTATAACTTTTATGATTAAATTTTTAATCAAAAATGAAGTCATCAACAGTAAAAAAGTAACAATAAATTTATATTCAAACAATAACTCGGTAAAACTGTTTAAATTGAATATTTTGTCTAACCATTCCATTATAAATATTTAACCTATTTATTTTATATTCGGAAGCATGCCTTTAAGCAGCAAACCAAAAATGTCTGCGCCAGTAATAATACGTTTGGTTTCTCCCCAAATAAGCAATACATCGTGTTCTATCACACCATCAAAGTTTTTGTCAGTAGACGTATTCACTTTCATTTTCAGTATAGCTTCATTTAATGGTATCGTTTCATCCGTTATCACAACAGGACGATGACAATAATTGTAAGGGTCAAAATCGCCTGGTTGATATAACGCAGCTCGTGAATAACCATCTGCATCAAGCACGAGTAATGGGTAGCCAGCTTCATTGGTCAGTATTACCCAACTATGGTTAGTTTCATTTACCAGCATTAAAAATGGGTCGTCTGGACCTTGTGTCGTTACCGGAATAATAGGTAAGTCTAACTTTGTTGGTAGGGCAATAATTGATTTGGGATCAATTATCTCACCTTCTTCAGTGACCTGTATCTCATCTAAAGCAAAAAAGTTTAACGCGCCGATACCTTCAACATGATTAAGATCGGCTTCTTCTGCGGAAATATGCTGGCGAATAATACTTCTAAGTTCACTTTCTTCAAGGTATGTAATCCCTTCTTTGCCGAGCCAAGCATCTAAAATAAGTGCAGTTGGTTTGGCTACTGGGTAAAAAAGGAACTGATAAAAACGAATAATAGGCGCGAGCATGCTACCCATTTTTAAGGCATTTCTTGAGAAATAAGCTTGCGGGGTAATTTCACCAATAATCGTGATGGCAATAGTTGAAAACAGAAAAGCACTGACGCCAGTAAGTACCGAATCAGAGAGCATTGTTAACAACACATTAATTCCAACATTACCCCACAATATCGTTGTTAATAAAAAGTTTGAGTCGTCTCTTAGACGTAAAATAGTTTGTGCTGCTTTACTACCCTTTTTAGCTTCAACTTCTAAATGCAGGCGACTTATAGAAAAAAATGCGAGATTTAATCCTGAGAAAATGGCTGATTGAGTTATACAAAAGGCGATGGCACACCAAGTAATGATGTCAATTGACATGTAATAATCCTAATAGGAATGTTAATAGCTTTAATTGAGTGAATTATTAACTTTACTTGCTGAGATGACAACTAATTATTTGACCTTTACTTTAAAATATTGCTTATAATGGAAAATTTATAACGTTTACTATAAGTTATTATTTGTAATGCTGACACCCGCATTATTTGTAATTATACCTAAGGATTTATCATGATTAAATGTATGTTAATTTCACCCTCTGCGCCTGTTAAAATTGGTGGCGAAGAATTAGTCAGTGAATGGCAACAAGATGAAAGCAGCGTGCTATGGATTGATCTTGATAAAGTCGAAAAATCTCAAGAAAAAGAAATATTAACTCAATTTGGCTGTCACCCTTTGGCTATTTTAGATGCTCAAAGAGAAAGACACCCTCCGAAAGTTGAGCTGTTTGATGATTTCATCTTTCTGCTTTACCGTGGCTTTGTTGCCAAAGAAAACAATTTAACCTTTGAACATGTACAAATCAGTATGTTTATCGGTCAACGGGTGTTAATTACCGGTCATCCTGAAAGCTCGATAGCGATAAATACCTTGTTTACTACCAGCAGTGAAAAGTATTTAGCGAGAAGCCCAGTACACTTAGCATTGAAAATATTTCATAGTAGTTGTGGTAATTATCTACAGCAATTATTTGACTTTGAACAAAATTTAGAAAAAATAGAAGATCAATTTCAAGTCAGTGGTAACGATAAAATGATGCGAGAAATTACCTCACATCGTTCGAGATTGGTTAAAATTAGAAGAACTTTTAATTACCATGTAACTGTTGGTAATACCCTAAACAGTTATCTTGAAGATGACGAAACATCCCTTATTACAGAACAAGAAATACATACAGTAAATGACTTAAGAGAGCGACTTGATCGATTGTTGAGCCTCTCTCAAATGTATTATGATATTTGTGGTGATTTAATTAACGGTTATATGTCGGTTACTTCACATCAGCTAAACGCAACAATGAGAGTGTTAACGGTTATCACCGCTTTGTTCGTCCCTTTAACTTTCCTCGCAGGAATATATGGGATGAATTTTGAATACATACCCGAGCTTAAATTTGAATACGGTTACTTTACTTTGCTTGGGGTGATGTCGGTTATCTCTGTTGGTCTTATTGTTTGGTTTAAGAAAAAACGCTGGTTGTAATAACCACTAATTTAATTAAAAAAAGAAGATAGATATTGAGCGATTCAAAAACACTTTATGAAGCAAAAGTCATTAACATCAGAAAAAGACAACCGATAATGGCTTGGTTACTTTCTTTAACACTGATTAGTATGGGCTATTATTTGTCAAAAACTCAGTTTTTAGGGCTAGAGTGGCTTTCTAGAAGTGGTTGTTTAATTGTTATCATTGGTGTTTGGTCAAGTATTGGCGCCATTATTTCTGAACGTGTTCTTATCAGTAAACTCAATATTCAACATCGCTTGGTATTGTCACGAGCCAAAATGAAACTCAGAAAAATCAATGTACCAACAGAGTACATCGACAAAGAAATTGCAACGATTGAAGATGATTTTGACGATAAAATTGATGTTGTTAAAGATAATGTTAGATACCAGCTCGGTATTTTAGAAGTTTCATTGTTGATAACAGGCACCTTTATCTGGGGATTTGGCGATTTATTATTTAAAGTTAATTTTTAATGAGTAAACTATGAGTAACAACATCTGGTGGGGCGAGTTTACCTTTGATGACAGACATGAAAAAAAATGTTGGAGTGTTGGTCAACGCGCGATACTCATAAAGCGCAAGGCAACTGAATGGAACATTTGGAATATTGAAAATAAAGAAGAAGACCAAGACATTGTGGTTTCTGCTGGCGAAAAACTTGCACTAGAAAACGATACTGATATCGGTCGTTTTTTAGAGAAAGCGAGCTCTGATAAAATAAAAGTATTTCCAAAATTAGCCGATCGTTCGGTTATCGCACGTCCTTCATCACCGCTAACTATTTTAGCGGGTGAAAAAGTTCAGCTGTTTATTAGTACACCTATTTGGTTTTATGCTGAAACATTTCCAAGTGCTAAATGCTTAGTTGATTTACCCTTTTGGCGTCCGTCAGATTCATGGTTTGGTAGCTCAACCATCGACGGCCAATTGTGCTATGCAAAATACACCTCTGCAAAAACTAAACTTGAAGAGCTCGATTTACATCCCCACCGAGCAACAACATCAATTACGGTGATTAATAGCCATAACAAAGAACTTATCATCAACAGGATTAATGTTCCTGTTAATTACTTACATTTATATAGTGATGATAAAAACCAACTGTGGACATCTGGCATAACCATTGAAAGAAATAATGAATCAGCCGATATTGAATTAATTATAGAAAGAAGTGTTTCAGTTGAATTTCAACCTCTTACCGCGATAAGTAGTCCGCGAGAAACCTCTGAGCACGGTAAATTAATACGAAGAATCAGTAACTTATTTGGGTAAATTTTAGCTAGGTAAATATTATATGGAAGTCATTAATGAGTTTTTTAATATGCTCAAAGCATCTCATTTATACACATTAACACAGGCACTTATTTTATTTGTGGTCGGTTACTTCATTGCTAAAGCGCTCAGTAGCGTGATGGAAAGAATTGTTAGCAAGAAAATGACGACACACGGAGTGTTTTTGTTAAAAAGAACGGTATTTTATACCTTACTGGGCTTGTTTGTCTTGTCGGCTTTAAAGCATATTGGTATCGACTTAACGATATTACTTGGTGCAGCGGGAATTTTTACTGTGGCGATTGGCTTTGCTTCACAAACTTCAGCATCAAATTTAATCAGTGGCATATTTTTGATGATAGAAAGACCTTTCTCAATCGGTGATGTGATTAAAGTCAATGACATCTTAGGGGAAGTTATTTCAATTGATTTATTGTCTGTTAAATTAAGAACCTTTGATAATTTATTTGTTCGAATACCCAATGAAAGCATGATAAAAAGTGCGGTTACCACTATGACAAAGTATCCCATTAGAAGAGCAGACTTAAAACTAGGTATTGCTTATAAAGAAGATATTGAAAAAGTGCGTGATTTATTATTAAAAATCGCCGAAAAAAATGTTATTTGCTTAGAAGAGCCAGCTCCTTTGTTTATTTTGACCGGGTTTGGTTCATCGTCAGTTGATATTCAATTTTCAGTGTGGTCAAGAAGAGAAAATTTTCTTGCGCTTAAAAATGAAATGTATCAGAACATTAAGAAAACATTTGATGAGCAGGGCATTGAGATCCCATTCCCGCATATTAGCCTTTATGCAGGGAGTGCAAGTAGACCTTTTAAAGTTGCTATGAATGAGAACTCGAGAAGTACGGCAGATGTTCTATCCAAAGAAGAGTAGTGACTGAATCAACGTTGAGTATTAACCTTGCTGGTTAATGCTCATTATTTATTTTACTGTTTAATAAGCAATAAATCACATGGCGGCTCATATAAAAAATTTGAGGTCGTACTTCCTACCCAAAACTTATCAAGCATGTTTCTATTAACTAGACCGATAAATAAAATATCGATATGGTTTTTGTTAATATATGACTTTAAGGCCTCTTCAGGTAAACCTTCAAGTAATTTGTATTGATCGTTCTTAATGCGGAACTGATCAGCGAACTCTTTTAAACCGTCTTGGTGCATCGACAATACTTTGTTTTTGTATTGGTATAAAACTGATGAAATGTAACAACAGTGGATAAGTTTCCATTTTACTGAAAGCGAATCTTCCCAGCTTTTTAAATGCTGAACAATATGTTCATCAATTTTTGCTGGGCGATCATTTTCGTGTAACGGGTCAACAGCGCCAATGGCATTGATTTTTTCTTTCCATACTTTGTCAGTTAATAATAATACGGGTGCGTTTATTTCAGAGAGTGTTTGAAAGATGGGATGTCTTGTTTTAGGTGGCGTGTCTTCTAAAATTAGCAGGCCATTATTTGTTTTTGCTAATTCAGTATTGATTGTTTTTATGTGATCTGCAGACTCTGAAACAATAATTTCAGCTTTAATTGCACTCATTTCTAATGCTTTAAGCAAGGTTTGTTTTTTCTTGTTAATCGCCACTAAATCTTCATTAGCCGTTGGTGAGTCGCCAACCATTGCATGCCAATACCACCGTTGGGTAGATTTTACTTTAGCATCGATTATTATTTTAACGCGCATTTTATGAGTATTGGCGAGGTGAATAACTTTATCTAAAGTGATGTTTTTATAAAAATAACGTCCATCTATAAACCAAATCAATTGCTCAGTTATCATTTTATTCCCTCATTTTGGATGTTAATTCCCGCGTGGGATTGACCTAATTTTGTTAAAACAGTCTGGCGACTTTGCTGAAGAAGTCAATATTGTGTAAATTTATCGTAAGGTTGAAAGCATAGATAGTTATTTTTACCTTAAAACTTTTCTATTAGCAAAACCACATAAACTGTTATGCTGTGCTTTTATTTAATTACTGCAAATTCCACGGATAATCTAGCATAATGTATAGTCGTTTTTTTTTGTTCATCTTGTTTATTTTAATCTCACCATTTGCAACATCGAACACACTTATCGTTCAACTTTCAGATAACTTATCCAGTGCAGCAAAACAAAATATTTATGCTTATCTAGGCAATTTGCCAGAGAATGACACCGAACGAACAGTATTTGTTTTTACCGCGAAAAAACAAGCCTTAAATGCACTCAAGGCACTGGGTTATTACCGTGCTGAGGTAATAAGTTCAATTGACAAGAATTTAGATAAAAATATCTGGACGCTTGGTCTTGTTGTGATACTCAATCAGCAAACAAGAATAAAACACGTGCGTATTAACCTAAGTGGCGACGCTTTAGGGGATAGTGCCTTTTCAGATATTATCAAAGAGGTGCCTATTGCCAGTGGAGATATATTACATCATGGCATTTATGAGCAATTTAAAACGGACTTGGTTTCCTTAGGTTTAGAACGAGGTTACTTTGATAGTAAGTTCATTAAAACTAATATCGCTATAAATAAAAGTTTGGATACCGCAGAGATTATTGTTCACTTTGACAGTGGACCTCGTTATCGTTTTGGTGAAATAAAGTTTAATGATTTTGATATCAATACAGATGTTTTGAAACCTTTGGTTTCTTTTAAGCCCGGTGATTTTTATCAACAAACCTCACTACAAAACTTACAAAATGAACTCGATGAAACTCAATATTTTAGCAATGTTGTTGTTCGTCCTGAAACTGAGAATAGCGCGAATAACATCTTGCCAATTGATGTATCGCTGGAAAAAGCGAAACGCCATCAATTTAATTTAGGACTAGGCTACGCGACTGACACCAAAGAAAGGTTTTCTTTTGGCTGGAAAACACCGCTAGTCAACCGTTATGGGCATCGTCAAGAAACAAGGTTGTCCTATTCAACCATTAATCCGACCGGGCATTTTATTTACAGTATTCCTTTGTCACACCCCAACAATGATGTGTTGCAATTACAAACTGAACTAGAAAAAAATGACTATGGAGACTTAACCAGTCGATTTTTTTCTTTTCAAGTAGGACGCGTTTATCTAAAAGATGATATTTTACGCCAACCTTATTTAAGACACTTAGATGAAGAGTGGGAGACTGATAATGTTTACGATGATGCCAGTTATTTTATTCCTGGGTTTACTTGGTCTGATATTGATCGTGATGGCCCTTTACTCGATCCAACTAAGGGATTTAGACAATACTATAATCTAGAAGGAAGCTATGAAGGTTTATCTTCAGAAACCTCATTTTTACGTTTTAATGGGCGTTGGAAATATATTTCGCTGTTTGCTCCTAAGCACCGTATTGTCGCACGAGTAGAGCTTGGCTATGTTATTGTCGACAAAGACTTTGAAGAGGAACTGTCTCCTTCATTACGGTTTTATGCCGGAGGTGATCAAAGTATTCGAGGATTCGACTATCAATCAATTGGCCCTAAGGTGACTCTTTCAGAAGGTATTAACCCAGGGAAGGAAATCGTTATTGGTGGCACTAATATGGTCGTTGCTAGTTTGGAGTACCAGTACTACTTTTCAAATACATGGCGCGGCGCACTGTTTATTGATGCTGGAAGTGTTAATGATAATCACAAACTTGAACCGGTATACTCTATTGGTCCCGGTCTTCATTATATTTCTTTCATTGGGCCAATCAGGTTTGCTTTAGGGTATCCATTAAGTGAAGAAAACCCTTCATGGCGTCTTCATTTTAGTATTGGTGCTGAACTATGACTTATAAACGTGCCAGCTTCACACTTATGGGCGTGTTAACCGGTTTACTGTGTTTCTTTGCCATACTACTTTCAACGCCTTGGGGAGCTCAGTTATCACTTTATTTTGTCGGTAAGGTTTCCTCGCTGCAAGTTGAATACAAAAGTGGTGCACTTTTAGATGACTTAGTGTTACGTAAACTAAAAATTGAAAACGATAGTGCACTAATTAATGCCAGTAACATTCGTTTAAGATTGCATTTGCGCTGCCTATGGAAAAACCAGATTTGTATTGATGAACTCAGTATAGGTACACTACAAGTCAACATAAAAGAAGCACAGCCAGCGGAATCATCTGAGCAACTTGCCGAACAAGCGATTAATTCAACCAATTTCACCTTACCCTTTAGCGTTAAATTAAAGAAGTTTTCTTTAGCACGCGCCCAAATAACAACTCAGGGGCTAGCAATAAACTTAACCGAGTTTTCTAGTGCTTTATCGGTCAATAAGAATGTTGTGAGTAATATCGCTATTAATATAGATAATGCTCGGTTGCTTAAAGCACATATTAATTTATCTGCGGCGAAGACCTCATCACCACTTCAACCCGTTACCCCTTGGCCACTGGCATCACTGCCTAAGATGTATTTACCGGTTAAGTTAGCGCTAAAGTCGTTGGCGGTAAAAACGCTAATTATTAACGAATTAGACAATACGGGTAGTGAAAAAACGCTAATTAATACCACAAATAATGTGGCACGTTTATCATGGTTTAAAACGCAATTATCTATTGAAGAATTGTCATCAAAAGTAGCGGCAGTAGGAGCGTTTTTATTAAAAGGAAAAGTTGACTTTGTACCCCCTTATCTTGTTGATTTAGCCTTAAGTAGTTCCATTGATAACTTTGAGTTATTGCCACAACTTAGTCATTCTGAACAAAAGGTTTCATTAAAAGGTGATTTAGCTGATTTAGTAACAACGATTAGCAACGCGGGTGAATTAACACTAACCGCTAAAATGTCAGTGGATGTTACTAACGCAAACTTACCTTATAAATTGCAAGCTGATGTTAGCCAGTTTACTTTACCTGATGATATCGCTAATGTTATTACTCCATCAACCCTGTTACTAAACAGCGAAGGCGACCTTAATCGGCATGTTATTGATTTAAAAAGCAACATTAGTGGCTTTGGTTACCAAGACGCCGCGTTGGAACTACAGGCAACTTACAGTGAACAAACCTTTAAAATAAAGACCTTATATTTTGAAGAGTTCAAAGAAAATAGCCGCTTGGATATAACTGGAGAGTTGCAGTTAGGCAATCGATTGTTATGGGATGTTAAGGTGAGCTCTTCGGGCATTAGCTTACCTAATATTGATCAGCGTTTATCGGGTCGTCTACAGGGAAATATTTACAGTAAAGGGTTTTGGCAGGATAATGAATGGGCGTTTACGCTAACTGACTCTATGGTTAAAGGTGAAATTAATAAAATAGCTTTTAACGCAGGCGGTAATGTTGATATTAATCATAAAGGGCAATTAGCGTCAAGTAAGATTAAGCTCAATTATGGTGATATAGCGCTTAATATAAAAGGGCATAGCGATACCCATTGGTATGTCGATGGCACGGTCAATGTTGGAGATAGCAGTTTATGGTTAAAGGATATTGAAAGTGGAATAACGGCCAATATTTCAATATCTGGTCCAGTCGAGCAGCCAGAATTCAATCTACAAGGTGAATTAAAAAAGTTGTTAGTGGTTAATCTTGCCAGTGATGCGATTAAGGTCGAGGTCAAATATCGACCGCTGGATAATCATCAACATGAGGTAGCGTTTAGCAGTGCGCGTATCAATTGGAACGATCATACCATCAATGGTGTTAATTTATCGAGTAGTGGTGATTTAAATCAACAAAAAGTAAAGCTAGCCTGGCTTGGCGATTCAGCGATTGACTTGTTAATTAATAGTGACTATTCACCTGTGGGGGAAGAGTGGCAAGTACAAACTGATCAGGTAAAATTTTCTCTAGGTGACGATGTTTTTAAATCAAGTCAGCCACTTAATATACTTTATAACAATAGCCTTAAAACGCTTGCTGTTAACAAACATTGCTGGCTTGGTGACGGTGCTCAGCTCTGTCTAAAGGACGATGCCACCTTAAAAGTAGCTCAAGACGAGTTAAGGTTAGCCATTCAATTAGACACAGACCTTTTAACGCCCTTTATTCCTAAAGATATAACTGTGCGGAGCACACTAGTGGGGAATGTTGCTGTCGGTTGGCAACAAAACAAAATGCCAACCGTTAATGCTAAATTACTTATTAGTGATGGCGATATAAAGACAACTAAAGAAGGCGAATTACATCAATTACTTGAGTGGCAAAAGGGTGAGTTAACGTTAATAGTTGATAATAGCAGTGTTGCAGGAAAACTTGCTTTCTTTGCCCAAAACAGTGCTGAAATAGTCAACCTTAGCAGTACGCTTGTCTTTGCCGATAGCCGCACTATAAATAGCCAGCTTAATATTAATGAGTTTAACCTTTCACCCTTGCAAGTGTTTTTGCCAGAGTTAACCTCATTGGAAGGCCTATTAAATAGCCGTTTAACTGTGAGTGGTGATTTAGATAAACCAATAATAACCGGTGACATTAGGTTAACTAAGGGTGAAGCTAAGATTTTAGGAAATATTAATACCTTAACTGATCTTAATATGGCCTTAAAATTTAAAGGTCAGCAAGCCATTATTTCTGGTGGGGTAAATATTAATAATGCCTTAGCTAATCTTAAAGGGGACGTCGATTGGCAAGATGAATTGAAAGGTAATTTTGATTTTGATGGGGAATCATTAAAATTATCAGTCCCCCCGGATCTTACCATAACCGTTTCTCCTCACCTTAACGCCCAAATAAAAGCATCAGAATTGAAAATATCGGGCCGTATAGAAGTGCTCGAAGGTAAATTACTGGTAAATAAATTGCCACAAGGAAGTGTTAGCTTAAGCAAAGATGTCATTATGGTTAATGATGCAGGCGAACAAGTTGCTAATGAAAAGCCATTTGAGTTATTTACCAATGTTCGTGTGGTTATTACCGATGCATTTAAAGTTGAAGGGCAAGGATTCATAGGTCGTCTAGGCGGTGAATTACAAGTGAGTCAGCAGGCAAATCAACCCTTACAGCTCTTTGGCAGCTTAAAGATACCAGAGGGTCGCTATCGCGCTTATGGGCAAGATTTGTCGTTAACTAAAGGTATTATTTCTTTTAATGGCACAGCGAATAATCCCTATGTCTCAATGCAAGCGACACGTAGCATTGAAAAAGAAAATATTATTGTTGGTATTGATGCAACTGGATTAGCCAACAGCTTGAATATCAAACTTTTTTCAAAGCCAACCATGCAACAATCTGAAACTTTATCATACTTGGTGAGAGGGCGTGGTTTAGATGCAGAAACCAGCGACAGTAATACCGCTATAGGTGTGGCTTTAGGTTCAGCGTTAACAAACTTTTCTGGTGTACTCACTCAAATAGAAAAATTACCTTTGATCAATAGAATCGAAATAGATGGAGACGATGAGCAAGCCTCCATCGCTGGCTATTTAGGTGAGCAGGTTTATATTAAATATGGGCTTGGTATAAAGGATCCTATCAATGAATTAACCGTGAGGTTTTATTTATTAAGCAGGCTATGGGTTGAAACAGTTTCTGGGCTAGAAAACTCTGCCGATATTTATTACTCATTCGACATAAAGTAAGCCGGTGACAGGTAATCGTTATTTCCTAATCCGCTCGAGAAGTTAATAAACGCTAACCTAGGTTAATCAGCATCTATTGGATTTAAACTAGGAAATAGCAGCACTTTATTACGGCCTTTGTCTTTAGCCGAGTAAAGTGCAATGTCGGCTTGTTTGTATAGTTCGTCGTAATTAGCGTTTTTCATATTACCAAACGTAACACCGATGCTTGCTGTGACTTTAGACTGAAAAGGGTGGGACATTTTTTCAATACTACTTCTGACTCTTTCTGCAAATAAGCAGGCAGAGACTTCATTACTGTTCATTAATAAAATAACAAACTCTTCTCCACCAATACGTGCAAATAAATCATCTTTTCGACACAATCTTTTAATTTTATCCGCAATCGCCACCAACACTTCGTCACCAGCGTCATGACCAAAGTTGTCGTTAATATCTTTAAAATAATCAACATCAAGCAGCAAAAAAGCCATTTCTATATCTTGCTCTCTAAAAGTATCAATTTGATGCTCAAGAAAACGACGGTTTCCAATACTTGTTAAATGGTCGGTTTCAGAGGCTTTTTTTAATGTTTTGTTTGTGGCTTCCAAACGAGAAATTACCTGTTTTCTTAGCATTAATACTAGAAATAGCACTACACTAATCAGTGAAATAATAATGACAGCAAATAGGTACATGGAAGCGTGGCGAGACTCTCGTTCGCTGATCAGTAATTCATCTTGTAGTTTTATGTAATCTCGTTCTAAGAGTAGTTGACTCTCCAATTTTTCTACTAGACCCTTTTGTGTCAAAGGTTGAACTTGATTTCTTCTGTTAATGTACTCTGTTTGAATAATCGCCGCTGCTTCAAAATTTTCTTGGCTTAATTCTAATTTGGCTAAATTTTCATAAAGCGCCATTTCACTTTCCACCGATATTTTATTTTTTACCTCAACAATGCCTTTATGATATAAATCGATGGCGGCTTTTATTTGGTTTGTTTGGACATAAATATCAGCGAGGCCTAGGTATGCTGATGCGACAGCAGGTGGATAAACACTACCTTTCTCATCGTTAATAACAAACTTATAAAGAGGTTTAGCCGCCGTAAAGTTTTTTAAATATTTATATACATCAGCTAAGTTGGCTGATGCTTCACTAAAGCTAAAGTCATTGATGTAAGCTCTATTTCTTAGTACTTCTTCAAGTAATTCTTGTGCTTTAAGGGGGTTACCGGATCTTAAGTAAGAGACACTTAATCCAACAGAAGCATTCATCTGCATTGCAATGTCATTGAGTTCTGTGTTGATTACGATTGATTTTTTAAAATATTTAGCAGCATTAGTATAATCATTTTGAGAATTAAGCACATTCCCTAAGTTATTATAAACCATCGCTAAATCTTCTTTTTGATCGCTTAATTTAGCAAATTTCAATGCTTCTATATAGTATTTTACTGCATTTTTGTGATCGATAATGAGCTCGTGAAATACTCCCATTGCTCTATTAGAAACTGAGATTAAATGCACGTTCTCACTCTTCTTGGCACTATTTATTGCTTGAGTGAGATGTTTGAAAGCTTTAAAGTTTAAACCTTGGTACATCTGTGACTGTCCAAGCAAGCGTAATAGTTTAGCTTTATTGAAATCATTATTTTCAATACTAGTAAAGGCTAGGGCTTGTGTTGCATAAGCGCTTGTTTCTTTTGGAGAGATATAAAGGTAAAAGCTTGCCAGCTCAATTAATGCCGCTAAGCGCGCTTTATCATCTTGAGGAAGAGCTGTTAATGTTGCTTTTAATGAATCAACATTTACCTCGTTTGCTAAAGTTGGTGAGGTGACGATTAGTGATAGTATCAATGCTATTAACCATTTTATCACTTTAATTCCTAGCGCTTATGTTGTCCTAAAGTTACTTTCTCATATTTTAATCAATAGATAAAACAAAAAAAAGCTAAATAACGGCTGGTAACTCACTGTTAACATAAACTCTTCTTTATAGCCAAGCACTCAATAACGACCTTAGTATTAATTACTGCGGGCCATTGAATTTTCAATAAACGCGGTTAACTTAACAATTATGATGCTTAACCTATTTGCTTTAATTCTTTCCTATATTGATGATTGCTTTGAACATAATGCGCTGCGCCTGCTGCGATCATCTCTTGGGTTTTTTCATCAAGTTGTTTAATTACTTTTGCGGGTGAGCCTAAAACTAAACTCCCATCAGGAATAACCATATTTTCGGTCACTAAAGCATTAGCACCGATCAAGCAGTTTTTACCAATCTTAGCGCCATTTAATACCACCGCATTGATACCAATTAAGCTTCCTTTGCCTATCGTACAACCATGAAGCATTACTTTATGACCAATAGTTACATTTTCAGCAATATTAATGGGGAAGCCTTCATCAACATGCAAAATAGAGCCGTCTTGAATATTAGAATTTTTCGCTATCTTCACTTGTGCTAAATCGGCCCTGATCACAACATTAAACCAAATACTGACATTTTCACTTAAGTCTACATTTCCTATTACAGTGGCGTTTGGTGCTATAAAACAGTTTTTTGAAATACGAGGAGAAAGTTCACCTAATTGATAGATCATATCTTGGTACCTTAATATTAATGTATTGATTTAATATAACTAATTAGAGATTAACAATCATTAACTTTGTAACGTTATAATATTAGTGGTGAAAGAAGTCGTCGTAAATTTATGTAAGGTATATCGCCAAGCCTTTAGCCAAGTAATTATTTAGCACAAGGTAAGGAGAGACATTTAAGTTTATTGAATATAAATCTCTGAAACTAATTATTCATCCTATGCCAACATTACTGTATAATCCTGCGCATTAAATAACGACCTAGGTAAAGCACCAGCTTTACACTAAAGGCTGTTAAATCAATATTAACGACGCTGCTCTTTATCTTTATTAAACGATGAGTAAAAGCACCAGTAGCAACACCGTAATAAAATATAGAGCAAGTTGAGGCACATTATGACCGTAGAACAATTCGATCCACAAACAACTAAAAAAAGCAGTAATTCAGCCGAGAGCCAGACAACCACATTAGACATTCCGTCTAAGATGATTGAAGAGCAAAAGAATAGTCAACAGCCCTCTAAAGCGGCTAAAATCGGATTTGTTTCATTGGGCTGCCCAAAGAATCTTGTTGATAGCGAGCGCATCCTTACTCAGCTTCGCACTGAAGGTTACGATGTAACCAATAGCTACGATGATGCTGAATTAGTGATTGTAAATACCTGTGGTTTCATTGATTCAGCCGTTCAAGAGTCTTTAGATACAATTGGTGAAGCACTTGCTGCCAACGGTAAAGTATTGGTTACTGGCTGTTTAGGCGTTAAGAAAGACGAAATCATCGAATTACATCCTAATGTTTTAGGTGTTACGGGACCTCATGCTTACGATGAAGTGTTAACACAAGTACACAAACATGTAGCCAAGCCTGTTCATAACCCTTTTATTGATTTAGTGCCGCCACAAGGCGTTAAACTTACCCCTAAGCATTACGCGTATTTAAAAATATCAGAAGGGTGTAACCACCGTTGTACGTTCTGTATTATTCCTTCAATGCGTGGCGACTTAGATTCTCGTCCTATTGGCGATGTCTTAGGTGAAGCCAAACGTTTAGTTGATGCTGGCGTTAAAGAATTGTTAGTTATATCTCAAGATACTTCGGCTTACGGCGTCGATGTTAAGCACAAAACTGATTTTTGGGATGGTATGCCGGTTAAGACTCACATGCAGCAGTTATGTGAAGAATTAGCCAAGCGGGGCGTTTGGATACGTCTCCATTATGTTTACCCGTATCCGCATGTTGATAAAATAATTCCTCTTATGGCAGAAGGTAAAATACTGCCGTATTTAGATATTCCTTTTCAGCATGCCAATAAACGTATCTTAAAATTAATGAAGCGTCCTGGTAGCTCTGACCGCGTATTAGAGCGTATTGCTAAATGGCGTGAGATTTGCCCTGAATTAGTTATTCGTTCAACCTTTATTGTTGGCTTCCCGGGTGAAACAGAAGAAGAATTTGAAGAGTTATTAGAATTCTTAGAAGAAGCGCAATTAGACCGCGTCGGTTGTTTTAAATACTCACCTGTTGAAGGTGCTACGGCTAATGCTTTACCTGATCATAATTCAGACGAAGTTATGGAAGATCGTTTACAACGTTTTATGGCAGTACAAGCGAGAATAAGTAGCGACAAACTACAAGCCCGTATTGGCCAAGAATATTTAATTCTTGTTGATGAAGTAAGTGCCCTTGGTATTGTTGGGCGTTCTTACATGGACGCGCCAGAAGTTGATGGCAAAGTTTATTTGTCTGATGATTATGACGCTAAACCTGGCGATTTAATGTGGGTCCAAATAATTCATGCCGACGAGCATGATGTTTGGGGCGTTAGAGTTGACGACGAAGCTGAAGATTAAGGTTATAAAATTTAGGTTACAAAACCTCTGTCTGAGAAATCAGACAGAGGTTAATGTTTAATTACTTGAAAGCTGAGCGTGTAAAGCATGCTTGTATGCTGCAATTCCTGGTAATAAAGGCATAATCAATGTCGCGATAAATATCATAAAGATTAACCTCATCAACTCCACAGTAAAAATATCAGCACTTAAAAACAAACCAAATTCAGCAGCCAACCATGCCTCAAGGCTATAAAGCGCGAGTGTTAATACGACTATTGACATGATGATGGCTAGGCTTACTAAAATAATGGCTTCTAACAAAATTAGCAATAATATGGTAGCAGGGCTAGCCCCTAATATGCGTAATACTGCTATTTCAGTTTGACGCTCGTACATTGAGGCCAATAACATAGTTGAAAGTCCAAATAAGGATGATATAAGTACTAGCACAGCTATAATACGCAGCAAATTTTCAACGCTTGCCATCAAACTCCATAGTTCGCTCATAGCAACACCAGGTAATACCGCCATTAATCTATCCGCTGGGTAGTTATTAATCTCTCGCTGAAATCCAAATATTGATAATTTACTTTTTAGTTTAAGCATAACAGCTGTAATACTTTTAGGAACGGGTGGTAATGCCTCGTGATCTTTTACTAATGCTTTTAATGCTGGTGGAGGTAAGTGGATCGCTTCAATAGCACCTAAACTTACGTGAACACTTTTATCAATTGGCGTGCCAGTTTTGGCTAAAATACCACTTATCACAAAGGGTTTTTGCATATGTTTGGTAAAGCTTGTATTACCAATACCGTGAGCAATAATAATTTTGTCGCCTAAATTATAATTAAGTTTTTTTGCTACATCGGCACCGATAACTACGTTAAATAAAGATGAAAATACATCCCCGTGTTTAAATATCAATGACTGTTGTTTACCATAGCGATAATAAGTAAAGTAGTTGTTATTTGTGCCAATAACACGAAAGCCACGATGAGAGTCACCAAGAGAAATAGGGATAGCCCAGTCAACTAATTGTTGTTTTTCGAGCATAGTAAAGCTCGTGTAACTAATGTTGTTGGCAGGACTACCCATTCTAAAAACAGAATATAACAATAAGTTCAATTGTCCATTAGGCGCGCCAATAATTAAATCGACACCTGATATAGTGCGATTAAAATTTTCTTTTGCTTGTAGGCGAATATGTTCGATACTAAGCAATACAACAATGCTAATGGTTAATGATAAAAAGGTCAAAATGGCTGTTTTTTTTCGGCTTAATAAGCTGTGCCATGCAACAGAAAATAATATCATAGTGTCATGCTTCCTCAGTTTTACTCAAGCTAGTAATATCGAGGTTACTATCAAAATGATGCGACAAAGAGGCATCATGGCTGACAAAAACAAGCGTCATTTTAGTGTTATCACACATTTGCATAAGTAAGTCCATGAATGCATTTTTTGCTGATGTATCAAGTGCAGAGGTAGGTTCATCAACTAATAATAGTCTTGGATTATTTATTAGGGCACGGGCAATGGCGATACGTTGCTGCTGACCAGCACTCAATTGGTTAACTGGCCTATGTATAATATTATTAGGTAACTGCAATGCATTAAGCAACGTTTTTACGTCATTGTTGACCTCAGGTCTTGAGTTTTTGACGAAGTAGGCTGCGAGCTGAATGTTTTTTAGCACAGATAAATACGGGATAAGGTTAAATTTTTGAGATACCACGCCAATATTTTTTGCTCTAAATAAGTCTCGTTGGCTGTTTGACAACCTACTGATATTATTATTAAATAAACTAACATTCCCTGATGTTGGTATTAAAATACCACACAATAAGTTTAAAAGTGTTGTTTTCCCTGTCCCCGAGTTTCCATGTAAGAATACACGTTCAGTGATATCAACATTCCATTGAGCAATAGATAATCCAGCATAATTAGCAGGGGCATTTTTATAGCGGTAGTTCATATCTTTTAAGCTGATAGCAAGTGTTGACAAGTTTCATTCACCTTTAGAAATTACAGCAGAGGTATTTCTATCTGTACATACTTCATGCTACATTATGTTATAACATCACTATATAACTTGGAAAGAAAATTTTTAATTTTAATAAACTGACTAGCTGCCATTTGCTATGCTCAAAAATATTTATATTAGTAGTATTAACCTTTAGTTTAACGGTACATGCACAGGTTCAGTATATTGAGATAGAATGGACTGAATTAATCCCAGCTGATGATTTAGAAGTATTACTTAATCCACCAGATTTTTTATTTGAAATAGAAGATCAATTAGAAAACGATAATATGAAGGCATTGAAAGACATTATTTCAACTGATACAAAAACTAAAAGGTATCAACAGGCGCTAGAATCAACGAAGGTTATAGACACATTTGATGGCAAAAACATTCGACTTCCAGGTTTTATTGTTCCTATAGAAATAGATGAAAAACAACGGGTAACGCAATTCTTTATTGTTCCTTACTTTGGAGCATGCTTACATATGCCACCACCACCACCAAATCAAATTATCTTCGTAAAATCGCCGGCAGGCATTGAAGTAACCTCTTTGTATGATGCGTTTTGGTTTGAAGGAACTTTAAGTATTGATACAACAGATAGTCACCTTGGAAAATCAGCATATAGTATACAACTTAGTCATGCTTATCTTTACGAAGAGTAAGGTGTGGAAACCTCAGATAGTCCTACCAACCTTATTAATGTTGTGATGATTTTTACTGATTAAAATAGGCAATGACTAGGTTATATATTTAATAATTAAACCAATATCTCATTAGATCAACATCATTAAATTAATCCAAAGGTCCACTCAAAAATAAAATCACCTGAAAATCTTTTGTTATGTTATCACAATGCTTCTTTATTAATATATTGTTATGTTATAACATAACAATATATTACTTTCTGGATGATTCATCTAGTCAATCGCAATAGAATAAATAGAGAGTGCTCCCATGCTTCAAAAAAATAAGTTACCGGTTACTGTGTTGTCAGGTTTTCTCGGTGCCGGCAAAACAACGGTGTTAAGTCATATTTTGAATAATCGTCAAGGTAAAAAAGTGGCCGTCATCGTTAACGATATGAGTGAAGTCAATATTGATTCTGCTACGATTACCAACGAAGTATCTCTTAATCGTAGCGATGAGAAGCTTATTGAAATGAGTAATGGCTGTATTTGTTGCACATTACGTGAAGATCTTCTTCTAGAGGTTACCAAACTGGCAAAAGAGGGACGATTTGATTACTTGGTTATAGAATCCACAGGTATTTCTGAGCCATTGCCTATAGCTGAAACCTTCACTTTTTCTGACGAAGACGGTGTTTCATTATCAGATGTCGCAACACTGGACACTATGGTTACGGTAGTTGATGCGGTAAATTTTTTAAAAGATTACGAAGAGGCATCTTCCTTACAAGAAGTAGGAGAGTCGTTAGGGGAAGAAGACGAACGTAGTGTTTCTGATTTACTGGTTGACCAAGTTGAATTTGCGGATGTCATCTTGATTAGCAAGACTGATTTGGTCGATGTCTCTGATATTGCACGCCTAATAGCAATACTTAAAACGCTTAATACTCATGCCAAAATCAGCCCTATTACTCAGGGGGAAGTCGATATTGATGCCGTACTGAATACGGGGTTATTTGATTTTGAACGTGCTCAGAGCGCCCCAGGGTGGTTAAAGGAAATGCGAGGTGAACACATTCCTGAAACTGAAGAATATGGTATTAGTAGCTTTAGTTTTTTTGCTCGCCGACCGTTTCACCCAGAGAAATTTTTTCACTTTCTTCACGACACAGAAAAATTTGGTAAATTAATTCGTTCCAAAGGCTATTTTTGGTTAGCCACACGCCCCCTATTTTCAGGTCAATGGAATCAAGCAGGTGGCATTGCTCATTATGGGTTTGCTGCTATGTTCTGGAAATCGGTGCCTAAAAAAGACTGGCCTACCGATGAAGAGTCACTGAGCGCTATACGAAAGCAGTGGGTTGAGCCATTTGGTGATATGCGGCAAGAATTAGTGTTCATTGGTCAGCAACTCGATCAAGGAGCTATGACCCGTGCACTCAATGAATGCCTGTTGTCAGATGATGAATTACTGAAAGGGAAAAATTACTGGGCAACACTCAGTGATCCGTTTCCAGAGTGGAGTGAAAGCGTATGATTGCATCAGAAGCGATTAATGACAACCGATCAATAAGTCCACTTTTACCTGAATTACTGACAAAACGTGCCAGTGAAAGTGATACGCCTGAGGTATTCACCGATATTTATCGAGATGACACTAATATTGCAATTTGGCAACGTAAATTGTCTGACGAATTAGCCTTGGCCGTGGATGATATTTTAAAAACGGGTGTAAGAGTAAAAGTCGCAGAGGCAGTTACCGTACAAAGTGTCAATGCTACACTTTGTAATGCGTTAGGTGCTTCGAGCGCAGTGATGAGATTGAGTGAAGACATCACACTATTGGTTGATATGTTTTGCTGTTTGTTTGATCTCAAAGAGGTTGGGTTACGATTAACGGCACTCGATCGTGCTATGTGCCCCAGGTTTCATTTCGATCGAATACCCTGTCGACTGGTAACAACATATCATGGTGTTGCTACCGAATGGCTTCCTCATCAGTTAGTTGATCGCAGTAAATTAGGTTCGGGGAACCAAGGGAAGTCAGATGAACAATCAGGTCTTTTTGATAGTACTGATGATATTCGTCAATTAAGTCAAGGTGATGTTGGCTTACTGAAGGGTGAGTTTTGGCATAATAATGAAGGTGCGGGTTTGGTACATCGTTCACCCGCTCAGTCACAAGACTCAATCAATGAACGTCGTTTATTATTAACACTTGATTTTATTAATAATTAAATAGTGTTAGTGCAGGGGAGTTTATAAATGAAAGTACAAAAATTAGTATTGTTTTTGCTAAACATAATATTATTAAATATTTTTTTATCAGGCCAACTTGTCTATGCAAAAAATCAGCAGGAACAAAGTACTCGTTTAGATGCCCATGTACATGGTTCATCTGAAATAACGATGGCGATTGAAGGCGAGATACTAGATATTCAATTGGTTTCTCCAACAGTCAATCTCTTTGGTTTTGAGCACAAAGCAAGCAACAAAAAAGAGATCATGCTTGTTAATAATGCCAAAGGTATACTGAGCAATGCGGCATCAATTTTTTCTTTCTCTGGTGGCAGTTGTTCACTCATTAATATCGAGATTGATGTTTCAGGTTTATTAAAAGATCATGAAAACGAGCACGAACATCAGTCAAAAAATAGTAAAAAATCGCATGATGATCACAGCATTAAAGAGACAGTCAATGAAAATCATAGCCAAATAGTTTCAAATTATCGCTATCACTGTGAAAAAACAGCAACGTTATCAGCTATTACTGTACTTGCTTTTGAGCGATTTTCAGGAATTAAGAAAATTCGTACGATGTGGGTAACAGACAAAAAACAAGGTGCTCTCACACTCAATATCAACAATAACATCATTTATTTGAGGTAAACCTTATGGCTAACGTCTGCGAAAACTTCAATCATGTCGAAACACATAATCAAGAACTAAGCATGCGTCTAACGAATAAACGACAGCTGATCCTATCAAGTCTAATAAAATCAGGAAAAGCGCTCTCTGCCTATGAGATTATCGAGTTCTGTAATGCTGAATTTAATTATACTTTACACCCTATGACAGTGTACCGAGCATTAGACTTTTTTCGGGGTAGAGATCTAGTACACAAACTGAATTCAATCAATAAATATATAGCTTGCGCTCGTAATGTGAAAGGGCATGAACATGACATCATACAATTTTTAATTTGTAAAAAGTGCGATAAAATTGATGAAGTTAATATCCAAAAATCGACTCTGGATGACCTTCATCATAATGTTTTACATGCGGGTTTTCACTTCGTTAGCTCACAGCTTGAAATGACGTGCATTTGTAAATCATGTCATGAAAAAAGCTTACTCACTCATGAGAAAATAATAAAATGACAACAATAAAAAACCTTACCGATAAGCTAGCGATTGGTTTATCAATAACCTGCGCAATTCATTGTTTAGTAATGCCTATAATGCTGGTTTTGCTACCAAGTGTTGCAGTACTACAACTTAATAATGAAGCTTTTCATTTGTGGATGATCGTCGCGGTAGTACCTATCAGTATATATGCCCTATTTATGGGATGTCGACGCCATGAACATTATAGATTGCTTGTTATTGGCTCGTTAGGGTTAGTTTTTCTTGTACTCGCTGTCGTTCTAGGTGATTCACCCCTTGGTGAATTCTGGGAAAAAGCACTAACCTTATCTGGCGCGATGATCATTGCTTATGGCCATTATCAGAACTTTAACTTATGCCAGCAGCAAACTGATTGCCATAGCTGCGAAAATAAAGGTATATAAGTAAAAAAATAACCAAGAGACCTCATGGTTAATACCAAGATGCTTGAATTAACGCCACTATTATTAAATACATTAGGTATGTGAAGTCAAACTATTATCAACTAGAGAAATGAATATGATTTCAAGACGCCGATTCAATCAAAGTATAGTAACACTTGCATTCACAGGGCTATCACGTCATTTACTTGCTTCAACTTCTGGGATAGCCAATAATTCACTTTCTATTGGCTATGGGGAATTACTCAACGATCCCAATGGCTTAATTGATTTACCAGCAGGGTTTTCATATAAAGTTATTTCCTCATTAAATGAAAAAATGGCCGATGGCCTACCAGTGCCTGATCGCGCCGATGGAATGGGCTGTTTTTATCTAGACGACGAACGGGTAGCATTGATTCGAAATCATGAATTATCTCCCAAACATCAAATAAACAAATCAACGAATGGCAAAATGCTTGATTTAGCTTACGATAGCTTTCAATACGCCTATCCACTGCCTGGCGGCACGAGCAACATTATCTACAACCATAAATTACAACAAGTTGAACATCAGTTTATGTCGCTTATTGGCACTATTCGTAATTGTTCAGGTGGTATCACCCCGTGGGGGACGTGGTTAACATGCGAAGAGTCAACAGTAAAACAGGATAATCAACTGAGCAAAGATCATGGGTATGTATTTGAAATACCAGCTAATGCAACTTCGATGGTAAAAGCAATACCCATTGTTGCCATGGGGAGATTTAATCATGAAGCCGCTTGTGTCGACCCGCGTACAGGTATTGTATACATGACTGAAGATAGAGACGATAGTTTATTATATCGTTTTATTCCAAAAGTAAAAGGCAGACTGCATCAAGGTGGTCAATTACAAGCATTAACTATTAGCCAACGACTTAAATTTGATACTCGTAACTGGGATAAGACATCGATTTTATTAAATGTAGAAATGGAAGTTTATTGGACTGATCTTGATAATCCTCAGAGCCCAGATGATGACTTGCGAATTCGTGGTCATAAAGCTGGTGCCGCTTTATTTGCTCGCGGTGAAGGTATTCAATGGGGCAATAACGAACTTTATTTCTGCTGCACCAATGGTGGTAATAAAAAATTGGGTCAAATAATGCGTTATGTTCCTTCATTATCGGAAGGAAGCGCATTAGAGAATAAAACGCCAGGTAAACTAAGCTTATTTGTTGAAAGTGAAAATAAGCAATCATTAAATTTTGGCGATAATATTACCGTAGCTCCAAACGGTCATCTTATTGTCTGCGAAGACCAATACACTGCTCAAGTTGATAATCATCTCAAGGGTGTGACTACAAATGGACAAACCTATGATTTTGCGCGTATAAAATTACAAACAGAGCCAGCTGGTCCGTGTTTTTCGCCTGATGGTAATACAATGTTTGTAAACTTGTATTCTCCGACTACCACGCTAGCTATTACTGGACCTTGGAATAAATTTAACCAATGAACGCCAACACTATAATTATAAAATCTGTTCCTACTAATATTATCACTGGCTTTTTAGGTGTTATTGGGACTCATGCTTACAATGAAATGTTAACATAAGTGCACAAACAGGTGACCAAGCCTGTTCATAACGCTTGTATTGATGAGTAATGACTTCCATCGGATTGCTCTTTCTTACAATTTTTCACACAACGCTGACATTTGATAGACAAAAAGCCTCAGGAATCGAACGCAATAAATTTTTATAATACCCCCATAAATTACAAAACATAAACTTTAGGGAACAATTATTATGAAAAAATCACTTATTAGCACGGTATTACTTTTAGCTTCATCGACTGTTTTTGCAGAAACTGAATATCCTACCAATCCAATATTAAGACCTATAACATTAACTGATGGCACCATTGCCGTCAGTGGAGCCTTAGCGTGGGGAGAAGAGAAGGATGAAAGACACGCAGCGCTAAATTTAAATCTGGGCTACGGTTTGACTGACAATTTAACGATTGGTTTAAATGGTATTAGTTACCGACTTTTAGCTCGCCCTGACAATGAAGCTGGCCTTGAGTTAGCGGTTGGATTAGGTTTAAGGGGCTTTCAAGAGTCAACCATTAATGGAGATTCTGTTGCTTATGGTACCGACTTAAAGGGTAAGTATGTCTTTGATAAAAACTTAGCAATGATTTTTTCTTTAGGTTATGTAAAGTGGGATGAAGAGAAGCTACAAAATAAAGATGAATACCGTTACTCTGTTGGTGTGCAAACCCACTTAGCGAAAGATTGGACGGCTAACATTAACTATACTTATCGAGATTTAAAAGACTTTCAGCAAAAATCCGCTCATGAAGTTAGTCTTGGTGTTAATTATAATTACAGCAAACAGACCGACCTTGGGATGTTTGTTAGTTATTCAAACTTTGATGCGCAAGAAAATGGTTATCAGTATGATAATAATTTTGATCGTGTGGTTGGTGTTTACGCTACCTATCGTTTTTAAGTTAACTTAACTTAACTTAACTTAAGGGATAACTACCCTTGTTAGTCATATGAAAGTGAGCTGAATAGGCTCACTTTCATCATTAAAAATATCTTCTTTTTAATCATCAGTCGTCACTAAGTCATTTTCTCTTTAACGCCAACTTGTTATATTCGTTGGCAAGACACAGCTAATATTCGTTGCTACACTGGCCGATAATAAATAAGGATAGGATTATGTGTGGTCGGTTAAATACGACGTTTGATAGTGGTGTAAAAAAGCTATATACCCGCTTAAAAATAAATAAGGTTATCGATAGGCCGATTGATCGTCGCTTTGTTAAAGCCGCAGACACCGTTTCCATTGTGAGGAATGTGGGTCAACAACGCCGAGTAGAAAGTGCTATGTGGTGGTTATTATTAGATCAAACTGAAAGTGACTTTAAACCCTCTCGGTTTACTTCATTTAATACCCGATTTGATAAGCTTAATACTCCCCAAAGTGCTGGTTATCAGGCTTATCGGAGTGCTAGGTGTATTATTGCCGTTAAAGGCTTTGGTGAAACAGAATTTGTCGATAAAAAGCCGGTTCATTACTTTGATATGCAAGCAGAATCTGGCGGTTTAATATTGGGGGGCTTGTATCGAACATGGCAACATAAGAAAACGGGAGAAATTAAATTGAGTTGCTCGGTGATAACGCTGCCAGCACACGAAAAATTAAAACATATCCATAGCAAAGCCATGCCACTGATACTCCCGCAAAATTCATCACTCGTAGACAAATGGTTAGATCCTCAATGTGATGAACTTAATCAATTTGAACATCTGTTACAGCCGCGTTTACCTCAGTCTTTGATTGCTCATCAAATTGATAGACCCATGACTCATCAGCCAATTTCTTTGCCGCAAACAATTCCTTATGATTAATTATTTACAAGTAAACTTAACAGCCGCTGCGCTTTTATTTATTGAGAGTAAAAGGGTAGATCATCGCTCTTTATTTATGATTGAAAGTCGATAATACGCTAAGTTATCTGAGATAATTGCTAATAGGATTAAAAAGCGTATTAGAAACAGAAGGTTTTAGCGCAGAAGAACATTTAAAAGCTGGTATTTTGTGTTTAATAATATTTTTTATTGAGACTTAGTTGATGTAATATGCTGAAAAGCCTAAGCTATTCTTATCGAGAGTATCAATTTTTAAGAAGGGATAGAATGTCTTGTTAATTTTCATTAAAGGTAAAATGAAGTGTTTTATTTTTCCGCTTATTGCGGTGTTAGATGTAAGCGAAATCATCAGCGTTCAACTGTTTTAGGCTATTGTTAACATGGATTTTTTTTCTCTAATACTTCTTATTATTGTTATTCTCATGGTCTTATCCATCGTTTGGAGTACGCTGAAAACGGGGATTTCCCCTATGATGAGTTCAAGCAAAGCGTGCAAAACCATGCTTGCTGAAATAGATACCCATGAAAAAGGACCTTTAATTGATCTAGGCTCTGGTTGGGGTACGCTGGTTATAGCTGTTGCCCAGAAATACCCCAATCAGCAAGTTATCGGCTACGAGTTATCTTGGTTTCCGTGGTTGGTTTCAAAAATTTTGAAACACAGTTTACGTTTAGATAACCTTACTCTCTTTCGTAAAGACTTTAAAAACGCTGATCTCAGTACTGCCTCGACCCTAGTTTGTTACCTCTTTCCTGAAGGCATGGTCGCTCTTCAAGAAAAGTTAGTAGATGAAGTCTTTAATAAGGTTACTATTGTGAGTAACACCTTCGCCTTACCTTTATGTCAACCAACAAGAGTCATCAGGCTTAGAGATTTCTACCAAACACCTATTTACGTATATCATTGGCAACCAAAGTGAGCTTTGGCTTTATTAAGGCGTAATGACGACATTCTAAATTTCAGTATACAGCTGATAAGCCATCCAAGAGTGAAAATTAATAGTTTGCTGTTTTCATTTTGTTCAACATTTTAGCAAGCTGATAATCTCTCCTTATTGGAGCGTAGTTAAATAGTATGGGTGTGTTTCACCCTTGGAGAATAAATGAAAAATGGATTTATGGGCGTTTTTGACATGGCATCAGTAGCAAAGATTTTAGTTCTTTGTATTCTAAGTATTGGCTCATATTTAATATATAAGCTCTACCTGTTTTCTAAGCAAATTAATAAACATACAGCGTTTAAAATATCTAAAACCTTTATTTTTATCACTATATTTTTATACATTATTTCATTTGGCACCCTAATTCACGCACTAGCAAACTGGCAAGAACCCGGTATTTTAAATCTCACCTTAGGTTTTCATGTTATCTCATCTATTTTCGATATCATCTGGATGATTATGGTGCGTAATCGTATTAATCTAATTGCAGGCGCTAATAAAGGAGACAAACTTTGGTTAAACCCCTTTATTACGTCTTTGTTACATGTGGTTTATATGCAACATAAAATAAATCAAGGCTTGGCTAAAACGGCTACTGTCTATCAATGTTGAAGTGCGTCCAAATATGAAAGCCCAAATAGCGATACAAATAAAAATCAACTGTAGAACTAGACGAGTTAATATCTGCAGTTGAAGTACTAATAAACGTAGGCTTCTCCATTATTATTAGTGTGATATTGTTTTTATTAGCTATTATTCTAATTTTTATAGATATAATGAAACACAGTTATAATAAGTTTTTAAATTAATAAGGGCAGTTAATGGGTCTAGGTGTTAAAAAGTTAGCAGAAGATGATTGTTATTTTACCAGTAAAATCGTTTTATTCGGCGTTGTTATACTATGTGCACTTTTTAGGCTTGGTCTAAGTCTATTGGTTAGTTTAGTTCTACTTGAGCCATCAACAGGGCAGTTGACTCATTTATTAAGTTCTATCATTTTTCCTGTACTCGCTTCTGGTTATGTTTTGCATTATCACTATAAGCAGGTATTTACTAGCGCTAAGTAATACAACCATAGCTTCAAACTGAACCAATAGCTTATTTGTGTGACTTATATTAATCACAGACGCTAACTTGGGTTTGTTCAAATAAGCTTAAATCTTCGAGGATAAGTTCACGTGCCTTTTCCATCGTAATAGGCGCAAAGCGTACTTTACCGCCTTGAGATAACTGACCTAATTTGGCGGTATCAAGGGATATAACGGCACCGATTTTAGGATAGCCACCAATTGTTTGACGATCATTCATTAATACTATTGGTTGGCCATCGCTAGGAATTTGCACGGCACCATGACAAATACCCTCTGATAAGATGCCGTTAATATCAGAGACAATTTTTTGACCTTCTAAACGATAACCCATCCGATCAAAGCTTTTACCAACGCTATATTCACTTGAAAAAAACAATTTTTGCTGTTCTGTACAAAAATGATGTTGCTGATAACTAGGAATAATACGCAGCAGTACTTCTTGGCTATATTTAGGTTGGTCTTCTATAGATAAACTAACTAATTGAGAATCTTTTGTTGCTACACAAGGGAGTATATCGTTCGCGGCTAATTTTTTGCCCTTTAATCCCCCGATACCTTCACGGCAAACGGTTGCAGTGCTGCCAAAACTGGGTGTTATATTAAAACCACCAGCAACAGCAAAATAACTTCGCATACCAAGGTTAGTAAAACCTAGTTCGATTAAGTCACCGGCTTTCACCTGATAACTGCGCCATAACGTTTTTACTTGACCGTTAATGGTTAATGGCATGTCAGCGCCTGTTACGGCAATAACAGCATCTACTTGTGCAATGATGGCAAAACCACCAACACTCACTTCAATAGCACTAACATTAAGGGCATTATTACATAAGCGGTTTGCCCAGTGAAAAGCCAGCTTATCAATCGGACCACCATTGGTTAAACCGACATTAAAAGCACCATAACGACCCTCATCTTGAACAAGACTTAACATGCCTGGTCGTTTAACAATAAAACCTAAGTTTATTGCCGGTCTTCTTAAAGAAGCTTTACTTTGACTAATCATATGTTGCATCTAATACACCACCTAGTGCAAAAAATTCATCTTTGGAAATCGCTTTAAATTTAACCCTATCACCTACTTGAACGGGCATTGTTGGCGCTTTATTGGCGTTAAAAATTTCAATAGGGCAAAGACCAATAATATTCCAACCGCCAGGAGAAGTACTTGGATAAACAGCTGTTTGCCTGTCAGCAATACCAACAGCCCCTTTAGGCACTTTTATACGAGGAGTGCTTAATCTAGGCATCGCAATACGCTGATTAACTTCGCCTAAATAAGCAAAGCCCGGCGCAAAGCCAATAGCATAAACGTTATATTCTTGTTGCTGATGTAGGGTAATTATTTGCTCTATGGTTAAGTCTTTAGATTTAGCGATAGCCGCTAAATCGGGTCCTGACTCGCTCGAATAATAAACAGGTAATTCGATGAGTGCCCCTTGATTATTATTAATTATTGGTGAGTTTATTAATAGCTTTTGCAATTTGTTAGTGATCTGATGATGGTCGATATTGTGTAAATTAAACATCACTAATATTGAAGCATAAGATGGTATTAAATCAATAATATCATTGCTCATCTCTTGCCTGATCAGCCATTGTGCTTGCTGTACTTTTGCGGCAACTTCATCATTAACGGGTTGGTCAAAATAAAGGATCAAGCTGTTTTCACCGGCAATTTCTATTTTAAATGTTGCTGACATTAACGAATAAGCTCCCTAATAGTGGCTATTGCTTCTACACCCTCGAGGTTGTCACCGTGCACACACAAGCTGTCTACTTCTAAAGGTAAGCGCTTACCATTAATAGTGATGACACTGCTTTGCTCTTTTAACAGTTTAACTTGTGCGATCATTTTTTCTCTATTATGCACCGCACCTGTTATGTTGCGTGATAACAAGCTGCCATCATCGTTGTAGCATCTGTCAGCAAAGGCTTCAGTGAGTATTTCTACGTTAAATTTTTCTGCTTGAGCGCGATGTTTTTTAATATTTGAGCTTGCTTGTATCATTAGCTTAAGTGGTTTGTGATATTGGGCTATGGCTGAAAGTATCGCCTCGCGCACTTCAATATTAGTCATCATGTCGTTATATAGTGCACCATGAGGTTTTACATAGCTAAGCTCAATATCTAAAGACTGAGCAACGCCATCAATAGCCGCCACCTGATATAAAACTAACGCAATAATTTCTTCTGTGGAGCACTTCATTGAGCGACGACCAAAACCAACTAAATCAGGGTAACTAGGATGAGCGCCAACACTAACGTTGTGCTGCTTAGCTAACTGTAATGTTTTTTGCATGACCAAAGGATCGCCTGCATGAAAGCCACAAGCTATATTTGCCTGGTCAATGTACTGCATTACTTTTGCGTCTGAGCCCATATTCCAAGAGCCAAAACTTTCGCCGAGATCGCAATTTAACTTCATTTCATTTCCTAAAATATTACCGTATATGCAGTGAAGAATTATGATTACTTTAACGATACTCTGACCAAGCATCGTTATTTTAAATCTTTAGCATGCTATTAAGTGACAAAGATTAGCCAGCATCTTACTAAATTTTAGGTGTATAAGGCTAATAGTATCTAAATAAGAGAGGCTAGATTACTTAAATCAAATGGCTGAGATAAATATAAAAAGATGTTAATGATACTTTTGGGAGTGTACAACAATAAAATCAATGCAATAAGACACTTGCCAGTTTAATAAATAATCATTTTAGTGTACTTATTGATCCTACATAACCTATTTTCGCAAGTAATAAGATAAAATGTTACCTGTATATTTCCTTGCATGTGTTAATGTCATTATTTTAGACTTTACCGGCAGTTATGGTCTGTAGTCCTGTTAAGGCAAAGACTTGATTTAATGCTAGGTTTTCAAATAGGTAGTTGCCACTGACATGATAAAATAACGGGGTGTATTGATCACAATCACGGGATGAATGGCCAGTTGTTTGACGAGCGACTTTACATTAGCAATGCCTGTAAAGTATAAATTGGTATTGTTACCTTTGACCCTAGTAACAAGTAATCGGTCGTTTCTGTTAAAGTTAAAGTTAAAAATAAGCTAATCTTTAACAAGCTAATAGCTGACTATTGTTATAATTATTAATATACCAATAGATCTACTTACATTCTTATGGGGTTTTAGCTAATTTCACCGTTGAAATTAGGTAAAAACGATGGTGCTAAATGCCGTATAAATATATATTATTGATTGTTTTTTCATGGTCACTGCAAGTTGGGGCAAATGACACCATAAACATTGCTTCAGACGAATGGTGTCCTTACATTTGTAATGAAGATGATAAGCCAGGTATATTAATTGAAATCATCAATGAAATTGCTGAAGCTCAAGGCTATGATGTTAACTTTACCCTTATGCCGCTGGCTCGTTCATTAAGGCTTCTTCAACAATCAAAATTAGACATGGTCCTCGCTTTAACAAAAGAACACATTGAAGCTTTTGATTTAAGGCAAAGCCAACAAGTTTATGGCGGCTTGTATAATGACTTTTATGTGAGTAACGAAACTCAATGGAAATTTTCTACCATAGAGAACCTTAAAAACTTCATTGAACAGGGCAATATTCTTGGGCTTATTAATGGCTATGAATACGGCAGTGCAGTGAGTCGCCTAAAAGAAACCTCAGGCGAATTTATATTTTTAGCCTCGGGAGATAAGCCGTTATCCAGTGCTTTAAAAATGCTCAGTAAGCAGCGTATAACTGTGCTGCTTGATTCGCGTTTTAATGTTGAATATGAAATTCAGGATAAAAAAATCACTAACTTACAATATGCCGGTACCCAAGGGAAATTTGTTCCTCTTTATATCGGCTTTGCGCCTGACACTACCCTTAACTATATTAGTGCCTTTGATAAAGGCTTAATAAAACTAAGAAAAAAAGGACAATTGTCAAAAATATTGCAGCGTTATGGTATTTCAGATTGGCACTCAAAAAAGTAGCCACCCAAGGGGCTAAATAAAATCCTCAGGCAAATATTTTTACCACTTGTTTACCGGTAAAACCTCCATCAACTTGAATGTGCAGGGCACGAGAAACCTGCTGTGCGTTAAATTCAATTAAAGTAATATCAGGCGTTTGAATACTGCCTTTTGCTAGTGCATCAAGTAATTGATTACTCTTAAAACTCATTTTTTGTTGTGCGCACAAGCTATTGGCTAACCACGCACCAGCAAGTGATACTATGCCGATATTGGGCGCTTTTCTAAACATGAGCTCTTGGTCAATGTTAGGCAAGGGACGCAAGCAAGCAATACGACCACAAAACCTCATTAGCTCAATATTACGCATTGTTGAGTCACCACCAACAGAGTCAAGTACGGCATCAAAACCTTGAGGTCCTAATGCTAGGCGAATTTTTTGACAAAGTTTTTTATCGTGGTAATCAAATATTGCATCAGCACCGAGTTTCTTTACTAATTTATGATTATGCTTAGCAGCCGTGGTAAACACATCTGCACCACGTTCCTTGGCAAACTGAATAGCAAATTGCCCAACAGCACCTGCACCAGCCTCAATTAAAATAGTATCACCTTGTACTACTTGTAATTTATCTAAAGCAATTAAAGCCGTCATACCGGCACAAGGAAGTGTTGCCGCTTCACTTGCTGTAACATTTTTTGGCACAATAGAAACGGCAAAGTTAGGGACTTTAGCGTACTCACTTAGCACGCCTTGTTGTCCAATATTGGCATGCCACATAACGCGGTCGCCAATATTAGGAAACAGGCCTTTTTTAGCTTGAACGACAATGCCAACTGCATCTAAACCAAGAATATGAGGATATTGCCATTGAGAAAATCCACTTTTAGCGAAATGAGCATCAATAGGATTGAGACCTACATATTCAACCTTAACTAACAGCTCGTGTTCATCGCACTCAGGTAACGGCAATTGCACGTCAGATAAATGGATTTTTTCGTTTGCCTTTTCAAGCACTATAGCTCGCATAGAAGTAGGTTGGTCAATGTTGGGCAATATCTCAGTAGTTAGCATAAAAAAACTCAAACTTTACAAGGTGATTAAACCGTAACTCCACCGACCATTAAAAGCCTGATAGGCACTTACTTTGGCCAGAGATGAAGAAATGGTCGCGTTTACTGCATTTTCTTGGGCTATTAAAACATCCTGCCGCGCATCTAACAACTCTAAGTAAGGAATTTGCCCCTCTTGATACATAGCGTTAGCTTGCATAAAAGCTTGATGAGCAAATTGAAAACGTTTATCTGCAAAGCGTTTTTGTTCAAGGTGCTTTGTCAGCAATTGTAACGATAGTTCACTGTCATTAATAGCCGCTAAAACAACCTGCTGGTATTGGCTATAAGCCGCTTCACTTAAATATTGCTGAGCGTCACGTTGCGCCAATAAAGCTGGATAGCTTAATAATGACCATTGAATTTGTGGCGCGACTTGCCATTGTTGCTGGTTATTATTTAATTGACTACTGCCAAGGCTTAGCACACCAACAAAGGCACTTAAACTAATGTCAGGTAACAAGGCTTTACTTGCTGCTACACTTAACGAATTAGCTTGGCTAAATTGATATAAGGCTTGGCTAATGTCGGGGCGTAAAGCTATAGCTGAACTGGGTTGCGCTAAAGTGACCTCAAAGGGTAAGTCAAAAATCTTTTGTTCATTATTAAGCTTTATATCGCCGCTTAAACGACCGGTTAATAAGGCCAACGTAGATAAATCGTTATATAATGCATAACTTGTTTCAGGTAATAATGCTTGTTGTTGACTTAACTGAGCACGAGTGCGGTTTAAGTCAAGTTCATTAGCAATGCCTTCTTCAACCCTGGCGGAAAGAACCAAGATACTTTTTTTAAGCGCAGCAACTTGCAGACTAATAATCTCTTGCTTTTGCATATTGCCCTGATAACTAATATAACCTTTAACAACAGACGAAATCACTTCGATTTGCAAGGCGCGTAATTGTTCAGCCTGGCTCATCGCTGATGCATTGGCTGCATCAACTAACGCATTAATACGACCGAATAAATCGAGTTGCCAACTTAAGGCTAGATTAGCACTTGATTGACGACTTATGTTATCAGCTATGCTGGTGCGTTGCGCACCCATTTCAAGGCCACCTTGTGGTAGAAAATCACTCTTTTCTACCTTGAGTTTAGCTAGAGCACTTTGCAACTGTAACTGACTTGTTTTTAAGTCATGGTTATTGGTAAGTGCATCTTTAATCAATTGATTCAGTTGTACTGAGTTGAGTTGTTGCCACCAATTTATTTCGTCTTGACCGGTCAATTGTGTGGCTATTTCAGTATCAGCAATAAAAATTTTCATTAATTGTTGATGCTGTTGCTCATCAATTTTGGTGGCACATCCCGATAATAAGCTGGCGACTAAAACGACACCGACAGTTAACTTGGTTTTTAGCGGCTTAGTGCTAAATTGCTTGGCTTTTAACCGACGGGTAAGTAATTTAATCATTGGCTATTCCTCAAGCTTTTTTTGTTTAGTCTTTGTCACTAAAATATAAAATACTGGCGTAAAGAGCAGGCCAAATACTGTTACACCTATCATGCCTGAGAATACCGCATTACCCATAGCATGGCGCATTTCTGCTCCAGCACCTGTGGCAAAAACTAACGGTAGTACACCCGCTGTAAAGGCTATCGAAGTCATGAGTATTGGACGTAATCGTAGCTTACATGACTCAATAATAGCGTCAAAGTGAGATAAGCCTTGATCGTTTTGATCCTTAGCAAACTCCACCATTAAAATAGCATTTTTCGAGGCCAGGGCAACCAGAACAATTAACGCAATTTGGGTGAAAATATTATTGTCTGAACCAACGAGCCAAACACCTAACAAAGCAGAGAATATAGTCATGGGTACAATGAGAATAATGGCTAAAGGTAAACGCAAACTTTCATATTGTGCAGCTAAAACCATAAAGACTAAAAGCACCACTAGCGGAAAAACATACACCATAGTGTTGCCGGCTAATATTTGTTGGTAAGTCACTTCTGTCCATTCATAAGCAATACCTTTGGGTAGGGTATTGGCCAATATACCTTCTATTGCCGTTTGTGCTTGGTCTGAACTATAACCAGGAGCAGGGCTCCCATTAAGCTCTGCACTTGGGTAACCGTTGTAATGCATTACACGGTCTGGACCTGTTGTTGGCGTTACGGTTAAAACAGAACCTAACGGCACCATATCACCATGGCGATTGCGCACTTTGAGGTTTAATATTTGTTCAGGGTCTTGGCGAAACTCAGCTTCTGCTTGCGCTTTTACTTGATAAGTACGACCAAACATATTGAAGTCATTGACATAAACTGAGCCTAAATAGACTTGCAGGGCATTAAAGACTTCATCAAGTGGAATTCCTTGTATTAAGGCTTGTTCACGGTCGATATCTATATCCATTTGTGGAACTTGAATTCTAAAACTTGAAAACAGTCCTACCAATGCAGGGTCTTGTCTTGCTTTGTCAATAACTGCCTGTAAGCTATTAAATAACACTTCAAAGCCTTTGTTACCACGGTCTTCAATTTGTAACTTAAAGCCGCCGGTTGTACCTAAACCTTGGATTGGTGGTGGTGTAAATACCGCAACAAAAGCTTCATCTATGGCTGTAAAACGTTGGTTTAATTGCGCTGCAATTGCCATAGCTGATTTACTATCATCAGTTCGCAGAGAAAAAGCATCTAAAGGAAGAAAAACAATCGCACTATTAGGACTATTAGTAAAACCATTGATCGACAAGCCAGGAAAAGCAACAGTATGAGCAACACCTGGTATATCTAGCGCAATTTTTTCCATTTCTCTAACCACCGCATGGGTACGGTCAAGACTTGCTGCGTCAGGTAATTGAGCAATAGCGATAAGATATTGTTTATCCTGTGCTGGAATAAAGCCACCGGGCACACTGCTAAATAACTGTACGGTTCCACCCACGAGTGCGATATAGGCAACAATAACGATAACACTCATACGCATTAATTTTTTAACCAGCTTCTGATAACCATGGCTACCACGTTCAAAAACACGGTTAAAAGGCGCGAATAACCAACGGCCAAAAAGCTTATTAAGTAGGCGTGTTAATCGGTCTGGTTTACTATCGTGTGATTTTAATAACAATGCCGCCAATGCTGGCGATAACGTTAAAGAGTTAAAGGCCGATATTATCGTTGATATCGTAATAGTTAAGGCAAATTGTTTATAAAATTGCCCCGATAGGCCACTAATAAATGCCGTTGGTATAAATACCGCACTTAATACTAAGGCGATAGCGATAATAGGTCCTGTGACTTCTGTCATGGCAACGCGTGTTGCTTCTAAAGGGCTTAGCCCTTTTTCGATGTTACGCTCGACATTCTCAACGACAACAATAGCGTCATCGACGACAATACCTATTGCCAGTACTAAACCAAAGAGTGATAGGGTGTTAATTGAAACGCCAAGTAATTGCATTACCGCAAAGGTACCAATTAAAGACACGGGTACGGCAATTAACGGGATAATTGAAGCACGCCATGTTTGTAAAAATAGTATTACCACAATCACAACTAAAACAATGGCTTCAATTAAGGTCGTTATTACTGCATCGATAGAGTCACGGACAAAAATAGTGGGATCGTAAACTATGTCGTATTCGACACCAGCAGGGAAGTCTTCAGATAATAACGCCATAGTTGCCCGTACTTGATCTGATAACTCAATAGCATTAGAACCAGGTCGTTGAAAAATAGGCATAGCTAAAGCAGGTTGCCCGTCTAACATGGCACGCAAGGCATAAGTATTTTGTCCTAGGTCAACACGAGCGACATCTTTTAATCGAGTCAGCTGGCCTTGTTCACCGACTTTAATAATAACTTGTTCAAACTCTTCAATGTTATCAAGACGGCCTTTTACATTGAGTAATACTTGAAATTGACTGTCGTTAGCAGCAGGTTGAGAGCCTAAACTACCGGCAGCAACTTGTTGGTTTTGCTCACGTAATGCATTAATAACATCGGTTGCGGTTAATTCACGCGCAGCTAATGCATCTGGGTTAAGCCAAACGCGCATCGAATATTGACCACCACCAAATAATTTTATATCACCAACGCCGGGTAAGCGGGAGATTTTATCTTTAACGTAGAGATCGGCGTAGTTAGATAAATATGCGGTATCATGGCTTTCTTGGGGTGAATATAAATGTACCACCATAGCTAAATCAGGTGATGATTTTTCTGCAACCACACCCAGACGTTGCACTTCTTCTGGTAAGCGAGATAATGCACTATTAACGCTATTTTGTACTTGTACTTGCGCGCGATCTAGATCGGTTCCAAGAGCAAACGTCACCGTTAAGGTCATACGACCATCGCCAGTGGCTTGTGAAAACATGTATAGCATGTTTTCAGTGCCGTTGATTTCTTGCTCAAGTGGGGTTGCCACTGTTTGTGCAATAACCGAAGGATTTGCCCCCGGGTAATTTGCCGTAACCACCACGGTTGGTGGCACAACACCAGGGTATTCACTAACGGGTAGTTGAAAAAGTGAAAGTCCACCAGCAAGCAGAATGACAAATGACAAGACAGCTGCAAATATCGGGCGTTGTATAAAAAAATGGGAAAAATTCATGGTTAACTCTTATTCTTCTGACGTTAGTTTTGCCGTTAAACTGGCATCAGCAACAGGTGATAAAGTAAAGGCAATACCAGCACTATCAATGGTGACATTATTAGGTGCGACAGGCATGCCTGGACCTACGCGGGCAGGACCATTAACAGCAATAACATCTGTTGCTTTTAGCCCGGAAGTAATTGCCTGTAAACTGCCGTAACGCTCACCCAATTTAACCAGCTTATATTGCAAAATATTATTTTCACCAACAGTTAAAACAAAATTATTTTTTAAGTCGGTACCAATAGCGCGTGAAGGCACGATAATTTTTTCGGTAATGGCATTTGCAGCCAACTTGATGCGTGCAAAAGAGCCTGCACGGAGTTGGTTTTTCTCTTCATTAAATACCGCTCTTACCCGCAATGTGCCGGTTGCCGAATTTATTTGGTTATCAATAAAATCAATATAGCCTTGGTAAGCAAACTCACTTTGTCCTACTTTTTGCATCATGACTTTTTGCTGATCGGAGGCACTAATATTAGCAAAATCGCTATTCCAGGTGCGCTCATCAATGTCAAAGTAAGCAAACATCGCTTGGTTAGAGACAATCGTTGTTAGCACACTTTGTCCGGCGATAATGTTATTGCCTTTGGTAATGTTGGCTCGAGAAATAATACCGTCGATAGGTGAACGAATAGCGGTAAATTCTAAATCAAGTTGTGCTGCTGTTAATTGTGCTTGTAATGCAGCGAGTTGTGCTTCGCGCTGACGTAATGTTGACGTGCGAGACTCTGCTTGTTCAGTGGATATCGCTTTTCGTTGAGTTAAACGTATTGCACGTTCTTCTTCACTTTTTGCTTGATCAAATGCAGCTTTTGCACTGTTAACTTGTGCTTGAAGGCTAGCAACAATAGCTAAAAAGGGTCGATCATCTAGTTTAAACAGTAGGTCGCCCGTTTTAATTTGCTGACCCTCATCAAAAGCAATCGACTCTATTACCCCTGAAACACGTGGTTTCAAAGCAACTTGCTCAGGAGCTTCTAAGTGGGTGGTATAGGTATGCCAATTTTGTACAGATTTGACTAGCACTTCTGCCACATCAATCGACTGTAGTTGTTGCTGCTGTGTTTTTTGACTAGGCGCTTCTGAGCAACCTAATAAAGTTAAGCTTGCCATAGCAATAGCTACTGCGATTAAATGTTTATTCATAATAAGACCTCTTTTAATTTGAGCGCAATTTTACGTAACAAACCTGTTGATAAAAACCATAGATTTTGCATTTGATTAGTGCCAAAATGGCATCAATTGAATTGTGATGGTAATAAAGTATGGATACGACTAGCCGATTATTGATGTTGCTTGAAGTGGTTGAACAAGGTTCTTTTATTAAAGCGGCTGAAGTACGTAATATTGACCGTTCGGTTATTTCTAAACAGCTCAGCCGCCTTGAGGAACAATTAGGCGTTAGATTACTTAATCGCACGACACGTTCATTTTCCTTAACGGCTGCTGGCGCTGAGATGGTTAAAAAAGCAGCTGAACTTAGAGAGTTACTGGGCGAAACAGTACGAATGGCTGAAAATTATCATTTGGAGCCCCAAGGAGTCCTCAAAATAACGTCTTCTACCTTATTTGGGAAACGTTACTTACAGCCAGTCATTAACGATTTTCAAATGCGCTTTCCGCAGGTTGAAGTAGAATTGCGTTTAGATGATCGTGTTATTGATATTGTCTCAGAAGGGTTTGACCTTGCGTTTCGTATCGGTGAGCCCAAAGATTCGTCGTTAATTGCTCGTAAAATAGCGCGTAATCGTTTATTAATTTTAGCGACCCCGTCATTTATTGATAATTATGGTTTACCTCAAACTATCGAAGATTTAACGCAATTACCGGCGGCAAGTTACGCTAGCACCTCATTTAAAGTCGAAGGTGTTCGCTACTATGATAAAAATGGTGAAGCCAAGGAACAAAAACTCAATAGTATTTTTAGGGCAAACGATGCCGAAGTTTTATTGATGAAAACATTATCAGGTAGCGCGTTTTTTGTTGCGCCAGCTTTCGTACTTGATAACGAAGTGAAAGATGGTCGTTTAGTACCTTTATTGACCGACGTTAGATTAATGGAGTATGGCGCTATCTATGCAGTATATCCACATCGTGATATACCCGTTAGAACGCGATTATTTTTTGATGCGGTTCGTGAGTATCTAGGAAAAGAAATACCTATTTGGGAACGGGCTATTCCTAACTTTGAACAGTTATATACCATGTAGATATTTGTCTGTGCTATTAAATATTAACCCGCCAATTTTACTCGTTTTATTTGCTTGTTTACCTCAGTTAAATTACCTGTCTTAAGCCAAATTCTTGCGCCAGCACTACCAGCGGTTACCTTTAAGGTATCGCCTAATGGTAAACGTACCCAACTATGCTTTTGTAATAAATCACTGGGTGTTTGTAACTCCCCTGATAACACTAAAACTTCAGCCCCTTGAGTCGCGACAATATTCATTACTGCGCTCGGTTCAAAAGATAAAATAGCGACTTCTTCGATAGTATCTTGGTGTAGTGGGATAATTGAAACGCCTAGTATTTCTGTCGGTGTTGCAGGCATTTGCTGTGTTTGTAAACAAACATGGCTTCTATCTTCTGGCTGAAATTGCCAAAGTTTTACAAAAATAATACAGCCTTCATCAGAACGAGGTGTATGAGACGATTGTGGTGGGTTTCTAATGTATGTGCCGACAGGGTAGTCGCCGTGTTCATCTTGAAATACACCTTCAAGTACAATAAATTCTTCACCACCGGTGTGAACGTGGGCAGAAAACTTACTCCCTTTTGCATATCTTACTATTGATGTTGCTCTGGCCACTTCTCCGCCTATTCGGTCTAACGGTCTTCTGTCTACGCCAGGCATAGGTGAAACTAACCATGCTAATGAGGTACTGTGCACGATAGCTCTTTGTTCAAAGTTAGCTAAAATTTCCATAATCAATCCTATTTTAAAACAGTAAGGGTGAAAGTGAGCCATTTTACATTTAGTAAAAACCTTCATGTAAAATGACTCACAGTCATTTTTATTTAACGCTTGGACGTTCAGCAACCTTAGCACGCCAATTGAGTAAATGTGTGTATTCATCGGGTACGGCTATTTTTGCAAAGTCAGCAAAACCAAGACCGGCAAACAGGGTAATATCAGCGACAGTAAAAGCTTCACCTGCGACATAAGTCTGGTTGCTTAAAACAGTGTTAAAGTATTTAAAACCAGCAAGTGCTTTCTCGGCTTGTTTCTTACCCCATTCTTTATTTTGATATGTTTCAAGTTCAGGTCCTAGGCCGTCGGTAGCATGATGAAAATAAGTAGCGACAGCATCAAGTACCATTAATTCAGCTCTTCGTTGCATCATGCTAATAACGGCACGCGATTTTGCCGTTGACCCTGTTAACGATATCCCCTCAAAAGTGTGGTCGATATATTCAATAATAGCAGAACATTCAGCGATGTAAGTTCCATCATCTAATGCCAATACGGGTACGCTGGCTAAGGGGTTCATAGCGATGAAAGCGTCACTTCGATGTTCTTTGTTCATCACATCAACAGCAATAAAAGTGACCTTGTCAGAGGCGTTTTTCTCTGCTAACGCCATGCGGACACGCAATGGGTTAGGAAAACCTTCTACATCATATATTTTCATTTTATATTTCCAATTAATTTAGTTATCGTTGTTTACTTGACTACCTACTGGTAGGTAGTTTGCGTATTTTTAATTATATTGTCAAATTTTATTTAAAACTCAAGTCTCCTAAAAATTAAAGTTGCTTTTACAGGTCGAGCTAGTTAATATTTATCTATCAGTAGATAGTTTTTAAAGTTTACATATGAATAATAAACGTGTGATTATTGTCGGTGGGGGATTAGCGGGTTTATATACCGCTTATCAACTAGAACAGTTGAATATTCCTTATCTTCTTTTTGAAGCAAAAGATGTTTTTGGTGGCCGTATATATAGCGAGCAACCGAAAGTGTATGATGAAAATGAACCATTACATGATTTAGGTCCGACGTGGATATTTCCGCATCATCACCAGATGAAAGCATTAGTGGCTGACTTGCAAACACATTTGTTTGACCAACATATTGAAGGTGCTGTTGTTTATCATGCGGATCAGCATACTCAGCCACAAATTATTGAAAATGGTCAAGGGCCACTTTTACATCGTTTAGCTGGCGGATTATACAAGCTCATTTTAGCTTTACAGGCTAAGCTATCTAAAGATAACTATCAGCTTAGTTGTCAAGTCGAGCAATTAACAAAAGTCCACGATAGCTGGCAAGTGGCAGTAAAAAATATTAAAGATGACTCGACATCTGTTTTTGAAACCGACCATTTAGTTTTAGCTTTACCACCGCGGATCATTAATGAATTTTTAACACCCGTTTATTGGGCAAGTAAAGCTTTAACCGCAGCCCTTGTCGCTGTGCCTACTTGGATGGCAAGCCAAGCTAAGTTTATTGCAACTTATGAAGAAGCTTTTTGGCGAACAAAAGGCTTAGCAGGGCAAGCCTTTAGCCGTGTTGGACCTATGATAGAAATTCATGATGCTTCGGCACAAGTACAGCAAGGTTTCGCTTTATTTGGTTTTATTGGGCTTTCTTCAAAAGCGATAGAAAGCTTATCTGTAGAACGGGTTAAAGCTTTGTGTATTAATCAACTGAGCTTATTATTTGGTGATGAGGCCCAGCAATACTCACAGTGTTATTTAAAAAGCTGGGGTAATGATCATTATGTTGCCGTTGAAAAAGACAGAGTGGAGCCACCAAATCATCCTTATTTTAATATGAAGGGGTTTGCTGGCGAATTATCCTCATTAAATTTATATTTAGCCGGTAGCGAATTTGCTCAGCAAGAAGCCGGTTACCTTGAAGGCGCATTATTTGCCGCAAATACAACCATTAGGTCATTAAAAAAAGAATTTAATGACCTTAACTAGAGAGAAAATATAATGAGTAAAAGTTCTTATGCTTTATATTACAAAGTTCATTGTCCATATTGCCGACAAGTCATTGCCGCAATGAAAAATAGCAATGTAGCCCTTGAATTATGTGATACAGAGAAAAATTTAGCCTTTAACAAGGAATTAATTCAAAAAGGAGGAAAGAAACAGGTACCTTGTTTAAAAGTCATTGAAAATGGGCAAGAATCTTGGCTGTATGAGTCTGGAGATATTATTAAGTATTTGAATAAAATAACGTAGTCATTGATAATAGATGAAACTACAGATTAGTCGTAATAGCAGTAAAAATCTATATGATTTACGTAACCCTTCGAATAGCATTTATTTATGAATAAAAAATCTCAAATACTCAAATTAGCTGAAAATAAAGTAAGATCTGGTGGCTATGGTAATTTTAGCTTTAGGGAACTGGCTGATGAAATTGGCATTAAAAGTTCAAGTGTTCATTACTATTTTCGTACAAAAGCTGATTTAGGTGCCGCACTAGCACACCAGTACGTAGATGAGTTTTTAGCGTTATTAAATGCTGAAAAAGCAAAGTTAAAGGGCCGTAGTGCGATTAACCTCTATATTAATGCTTTTAAAACGGCATTAGAAAAAGACAATCAAATGTGTTTATGTGGCCTGTTAGGCGCACAGTCTGATGCACTGCCAGAGCAAGTCAACATAGAAATAAAACGCTTTTTTGAATTAAATATAAACTGGTTACAAACAGTGTATATAGACGAAAAAGGTTTAGCAGTAGACATTGCCAAAACTAAAGCTATTCAATTATTAGCCACTTTAGAAGGGATGATGATTTTAGCAAAAGTGTTAGACGATACAACGGCTTTTGACAGCCTTAATAATTATATCAATGAGGGCATTTAATCGAGTCTATTGATAATAGTGTTTCTTGCCACTCATCATATTTAGCTAATCACTTCTTTACTTCAAAGTGCAGAAAAAGAGTAAATATAATGAGTGGAACATAGTTAAGGAGGTTATTAAAAAAGTCTAAAAAAGCCATTGAATATAGGGGAATTTTTATAACACTCTTTTTATCGTGGTAACAACGGCTAAGGGACTGCCAAATGGCTAACACTCTTTTCATCTAAACTTGCTTGCCACGTTTCTGGCATTTCCTCCATAATTCGCACTAATAATTGCTTAGCCACTGCTTTATCTTTTAATCGCTCTGATGAGTTTGACCATATTGTTGCCCATAAATAGCTTTTTGCTAAAAGCTTATCTTTATTGATTTTTGCTTTGGTAAACACTTGCCAATATAATAAAGCGGTTGGCATATAAGCTTTTTTATATTTTCCTAATGCCGCGATTTCATACCAGTGCAAAGCCTCTTTTTCGTCGACATTCATGCCAATTCCTTGATCATAAAATTTTGCTAAAAGATAAGCTGAACCGGGCGATTTTTCACTTACAACACGCTGTAGCCAGTTAAACGCTTGTTGATAATCTTGTGGAAAATATTGACCATAAAAGTACCACTGAGCAAGCTTGTTTTGTGCACTAATTGAGCCTTGCTGGGCTGCGTTAAGGCAAAGCCGTTGTCCAGCCATTAAATCAACGTTAACACCATCACCGGAAAGTAATAATTCGCCAGCCTGACATCCTCCCGACGGTATTCCTTGTTCAAACGCTTTTAGAAACCAATGGTAAGCCAATTTTTTATTTTGCTTAACCCCCTGTCCTTCAAAGAAGCACTGTCCCAATGATTGCATAGCGCCTGGTATATTATTTTTTGCTGCTTTTTGATACCACTGACAGGCGGTTGAACGGCTGGGAGTGATTCCCCAACCTAGATCGTAAAATAATGCGACAGTAAATTGCGCAAGACCATTTTCTAAATTAGCTTGTGCTTTAAAGGCTATTAATGCGTCTTTATATTGCTGCTTTGCCAGTAATGCTTGGGCATCATGTAATGGGTCTGCCCAATCATCAACATTTTTGGCAAAAACAGGTGGTTTGAAGAGTATGAGTATAATAATAACAAGGCCGATAGTTAATCGACCTTGAATTATTTGACTTTTAAATGATTCAGCCATATTAATTACGCGACGGGTAAATACCTTGAAGGGAAATTAACCAGGTTAATGGGAGGTAAGGTCCACGAATATTAAAAGCTTGATTACCACCATTAGGATTAACCACTGTAGTTGATGTGGAACTTACATCAACACTTAAGTCTAAAATAATCGCATCAGCCCTCATATCGACATTAGGAGCACCATTACTGTATATATTTTCCCTATTTGGACTATTTGATAAAACCGCATTCGTAGGTGAATTAGTCCTACTACTTGATGCTAATGCACGTAACGCAATTGTTGTCGCACTTGTATCGACAACATTGTTGGTTGTGGTTGTAGCTATATGATTATGCGATGGCATTTGTGAAGTAATTAAGGTGTGGGTTTCTGACCCACCCCTTTGTCCTAAACGGTAATAACCAAGTCCGGGTCCTTGGCCCTGACCAATAGGAGAGCGACCACGTAAATCGGGTAAGGCAAAAGTTCTTCGTCCATCGCCACCAAAGGTTGTGCCAAGAATAGAAAATAACGCGGTATTACTTGAAATAGCCAGTAATTGCCCTTCAGCTTTTGCCCAACCTCGAATGGTAAAATTACCACCAAAAGCGCACATTCCAGCCAAATATGGTTGAGCAGAGCAGGCTAATGCTTTCATCGGCATCGTGATAGCCGTGAGACTAAATCCTAAAATACAGCTTAATTTTATTATTTTTATAATGTTCATTTCTATTGTCCTTAATTATTAAAAATCATTAATTATTTATTTTGCGCTTTACTTGTAATAGTGCCATCGCAATAAAAAACAGTATGAATGTACTAGGCTCTGGCACTTGTGATGGTGGTTGTGTGTTAGTTAAGTTGTCTGCACCAACAATACTAATAAAGGCACTGGTGCGTGCATTAAAAATAGAGCTATTGTCGAAAGCTTTACCATCCATTTTTAATAATGCGGAGAAGTTATCTGAGGCACCTGCCGCCAACGTAATATCAAAAAGGAATGTGCCATTATCAGATAGTGCTGCCCCACTAGTCGGTAAATCTGTACCATTTTTGCTGTCATTATAAAAAGTATCTGAGGTTAAATCAGAGGCGAATAATTCAGGGATTAAAGTATTTAAAAGGTTGATTTCAGCATCAATATAAGCATCAGGCCCGTCTGCATCAGCAAAGTTTAAAAATGCTAATTCAAAAAATATTTGATAAGTATCAGTAGCTGAACTATTAAATAAGGAAAACCCCATATCAAAGATAAAATCAGGAACTTCACTTATTGCACCCGCAGTAGAAGACCCAATAGCACTAACACCAACGCCATCTCCAAAATCAGTGAATGTTCCTGTTAAAGGGTTGGCACCTGTTGGCGTGAGGTTAGCAATGGAGGTAAGTGTCGTGCCGCCACCAATAACAAGTGACATATCGGCATTTTGACTGGCGTTACCTGTGGTAGAAGCTGAATAAGTGGTATCGAGTTCAGCGTTACCGGTAATAGAGATATCTAGCGGAATTAACCCTGCAGTAACTGTTGGTGCAATTAAACTAAAAGCACATAGAATAGAACAAAACCTGAGAACTTTACGCATCCGTGTAATCCTTTTTTAAGTGGTTGGTGAGTCATGTGCAAGGTTGAAACCACTTTGTTAATTTACATTTAAAACATTAACTTATGCTTTTTAGTAAAATAAATAAAAATAAAAATAAAATGTAAAAATTACTGACATATTTATACGTAAATATTATTTATAAATTCTCTCTAAAAATATTAACCAATAAAATAAGTATCTTCTGAACCTTCTTTGAATTTCAAACGTATTTGATGACGTATTTCTATGCTAAAAAGTCCATTAGTATGTGGACTTAACTTTTTGAAAGTATGGCCTTATAATAATGTTAAAGCAGAATTATAGCCTGACGACTCAATATGGAATGGGTTAAAAGAATCCAGGAATAATAGCTGTGAACATTAATCGTTTTTTTAAAACTAAATAAAACTAAATAAAACAAAAGGGGTTTGTATATGCCACGAATAATTAAAAATGGTTTTTTGGTGATTTTTAGTTCATTTTTGCTATCAGCCTGTAGTTTTAGTTTTTTTTATAACCACTTAGACTGGTGGAGTAATTGGTATCTTGATGATTACGTTACCTTAAGCCAAGAACAGCAACAAACATTTGATACAACATTTAATGAGCTGCATATATGGCACCGACGAACACAACTCAGTGAATATAGTCGGCAACTTATCACACTAAAAGCCCAAGTAAATCGCGGTATTACCGTAAAAGAAGTCGACGATCAGTTAGTTAATATTAAGCAGCATTGGCTTGTAGTGCGAGAGCAAGCAAAACCGGCGCTGATATCGTTAGTTCATAGCTTGAGTAGTCGCCAAAGAAAACAAGTCATCGATGAAATTGCCAGTAATAATGAAGAACGTCTCGACGACTATGATGAGTTATCTCAAGAGCAATGGCTTAACGAAACATGTATAGAACGACAAGAGCAGTTCAAAAAATGGTTGGGGAAGTTAACTGAAAACCAAAAAATTGAAGTATGCCAACTGACCAAAAGTCTAGCACCGACATTTAATCATAGAATGGATTATCGAATAAAATGGCACTCAGGTCTAAAACAGGTATTAGCCATGGGATTAGATAGACAAGAATATGAAGTGATGTTTACCGAACTTATTTCTGAACCAGAATTATTAAAGTCTGAGCAACACAAAACATTATCTAAAAATAACAGTGATACCTCTGTAAAAATATTTCATATTATGATGAACAGTCTAACAGATAAACAATTGAATCGACTAAATAATAAACTTGATGGTTTAATTGATGATTTAAAAGAACTGGCTATAAATACTTAGTAGCAGAGCTTGTTTTAAAGCCTTTATATAAGGCAGTTTTACGTTGACGTTGTTATTTCACCCCCATGCTTAATTTTAATTATCTCATCTTTGCTGTACCCACCTGAAAATAAAACTATTTTTTCACATAAAAAGTAAACTTAATATTGGTTTTATCGTATAACATAGATCAATTTATAAGTATCATCGGTAATAAGTGCGATTAACGTGCAGACACCCAGTAAAAATAATTTAAGAGAGTGCTAAATGAACGATATTAATTCACCACAAAAACCGGTGGAAGTGACCAAAAAACCTGTTGTTTGGGGAATACATTTGATTGTAACCATCGTTATTTTTGCTATTGCTTTTTCAATTATTGCCGCAATGTTTGCTAGTAAACCTACTCCACGTAAATGGGGAGGAGGTCCGCCGGCTTCTGTTGGTGTTGAAACAGTACAATTAACGGCTACGGATTACCCTGTTTGGATTAAATCTTACGGCTCAGCTGAGCCTTTAACTCGAACGCAATTAGTTTCAGATGTCAGTGGGCGTGTCATTGAGGTCGCTAATAATATTCGAGCAGGAGCATCATTTAAAACAGGTGATGTTTTACTGGCGATCGACCCTCGTGATTATCAGATAGAAGTTGATGTTGCAAAATCAACAGTCGCCAATGCTTGGGTAAAATACAAAGAAGAATTGGCTCAAGCAGATGTCGCTGAGCGCGACTGGAATGTTAGACCTGGTAGCAAAGCGGGTCGCGATTTAGCACTTCGCATTCCACAAGTTGCGGCTGCACTCGCTTCTTATGATGCATCTAAAGCGCAATTGGCGAAAGCCAAACTCAACCTTGAGAGAACCCAAGTTAAAGCCCCCTTTGATGGAAAAATTTTGAAGCAAATGGTTGATTTAGGGCAAGTTGTTAATCCCTCTCAAACTATTGCTGAGATATATTCCACTGATTATATTGAAGTAAGATTACCGGTAAAAGCCCAAGACCTAGCGCACATCTACTTACCCGATGAATACAATGCACCAGGCAAAGAGCCTACAGACAACAAGGAACATCAATCTGTTGTTCTTTTTGAAGGTGAGTTAGGTGGTAAAACTTATACGTGGAAAGGTAAGTTAGTGCGCAGCGAAGGAGCTTTTGATTCATCTACTCGTATGCTTTACGTTGTTGCCAAGCTTGATAATCCTTTTGTTAGCTCTCCCCAACTCCCCGCATTACGTGTTGGGCAGTTTTTAAGAGCAAAGATTGAAGGCACACAATTGAAGAATGTCTATGCTATTCCAAGAAGAGCAGTAAGTCAGAATAATATGATCGCGGTTGCAGAAGATGGTTTGTTGCAAAAACGCGCTATTGAACCTTTGTGGACAGATGTTGAGTCTGTCGTTATCTCTGCCTCATCACTTGCTGGCGACATTTATAATTATGCTGCCGCTATTGATTCTACCGATAAACTTATTTTAACACCAACGGCCAATTTAGCCGCGGGTACCCGAGTTAAATCATTGAATGACATTAATTCGACAACCAATGAAGAATTAGTTAAAAAGAAAGTGTCAACACCCGAAATGAATCAAGAGATACGAGACAGTGGTAGTGAAAAGCGAGAAGGTTTACCTGCTTTAAAAAAATCCCAAAATAATTCATCCACTTCAAGTACGGACTAGGAACTCATTATGCATGGTTTAATCGCTTGGTTCGCTCGTAATGACGTTGCTGCTAATCTTCTTATGGTGGTCATTGTTGCCGTCGGACTTTATAGTTTGTCCAACAAAATCCCTGTAGATCTATTTCCTGAATTTGCAATAAATACCGTACAAGTCAGTACTGTTTTACCTGGCGCTTCACCACAAGAGGTTGAAGAAGGTTTAACCATAATAGTCGAGGAAGCGATTCAAGATATCGATGGCATTCGTGAAATGACTTCGCGCTCTAATGAAGGCAGTTCAACAGTGACTGTTGAAGTAGAAGATGGTTTCGACGTTAGAGAAGTACTCGACGAAATGAAAGTTCGCGTAGATGCGATTAATAATTTTCCCGTTGAAGCTGAGCGTCCTTTGGTGACAATGCCTAAGCGTATGCGTGACGCTATTGGTGTGGTGATGTATGGCGATTATGACAGCTTAACATTACGCCGTTATGCTGAAGATGTTCGAGATGAAATAGCTTCGTTGCCTGGGGTTACTCAAGTTAGTGTTGATAACTCTTTGCGTTTTGAAATATCGATTGAAATACCTGAATGGTCATTAAGAAAATATGATATTACCTTAGAGCAGGTTGCCGACACTTTACGACGTAACTCTACAGATGTATCCGCCGGTAATTTGAAAACTGAAGGTGGAGATATTTTTATCCGCAGTATTGGTCAAGCTTATAAAGCAAGTGACTTTAGCCAGCTACCGATATTAACCGATAAAGATGGTACATTAATCCGCTTAGGTGATATTGCCGTTTTACGTGATGAATTTGAAGAAACCCCTTTGAGAACAAGATTTAACGGTATACCCGCAATAGAGGTAGAGGTCTTTCGCGTTGGTGATCAAAGTATTATCGAAGTAACTGATGCCGTTAAAAATTATATCGCAGGTAAACAACAAGCACTACCTGTAGGGTTAACGATGACTTACTGGCGCGATCGCAGTAAGTCGATAAAAGCACGTTTAGCTACGCTTACTACAAGCGCTTGGCAAGGTGCGCTATTAGTTATTCTTCTCTTAGCTTTATTTTTACGACCCGCCGTTGCATTCTGGGTGTGTCTTGGTATTCCAATGTCATTTATGGGCGCATTTATATTGATGCCATTTTTTGGTATATCTTTGAATTTAATGAGCCTATTTGCTTTTATTTTGGTGCTAGGTATTGTTGTCGATGATGCGATTGTTACGGGGGAAAATGTTTACGAACATATGCAACGCGGTACTGATCCCCTTACCGCTGCCATTAGAGGTACTCAAGAAGTTGCCGTGCCAGTTACCTTTGGTATTTTAACGACTGTTGCAGCGTTTATACCTCTGGCTCTACTTGAAGGAAGAGGCAGTTGGTACCAGAGTATTCCTTACGTTATTGTGCCGGTTTTACTCTTTTCATTGATCGAGTCTAAATTGGTATTACCCGCGCATCTTAAACACATTAAACCGCGTACAGGCGCGCCATCGCGGCTAACACGCATTCAAATGGCAATATCGACCTCTTTAGAGACGTTTATTGCTAAATGTTATCAACCAACATTAGCATTAGCGCTGCGCTGGCGTTACGCGACGCTGGCAATTATGTTCTCGTCACTTTTTATAGTCATTGGTGCGCTTTCAAGCGGACAAACAAAATTTGTATTTTTCCCTCGTGTGCAAAGTGAAGTAGCAACAGCAACACTAACAATGCCAACAGGTACCGCCTTTGAAAGTACCGATCGTATTGTTCAACATATGACTACGCAAGCGAAGTTATTACAAGAGAAATATATTGATGCCGAATCTGGTGAGTCTATTATTAAGAATATTTATTCTATTAGTGGCGGACGTAATTCAAGTACGGGACGTGTTCGTGTCGAAACAATCCCCCCAGAAGACCGTAGCACAGACATTGGCACTCAACAGATAGTTGCAGAATGGCGTAAAATGGTTGGACAAGTCGCTGGCGCTGAGCAGTTAAATTATCGAGCTGAAATTGGTTGGAGTAGACCCGCTATTAATATCGAATTGCGTGGCAAGAATGCTGATGATTTAGCTGAGCTAGGCGATAAGTTCAAAAGTAAATTAACGCAGTACTCAGCAGTTTCAGATGTTGAAGACTCAATGTCTGATGGCAAAGAAGAACTACAATTAAAACTTAAGCCCGAAGCAACGCTACTTGGACTTAATTTGAATATGGTTGCAAGACAAGTTCGTCAAGCAGTCTACGGTTTTGAAGTTCAGCGTATTCAACGTGGGCGTGAAGAAGTGCGAGTTATGGTGCGCTATCCTATTGCTGCTCGACAGTCGATTGAGACGTTAGAGCAGATGATGATCAGAGTTGAAGCCGGTCAAGAAGTTCCGCTATGGCAGATTGCTGATATCGTACCTGGATTAAGTCCTTCGAGTATTTTACGTATTGATCGACAGCGAACACTTTCTATTACTGCTGACTTTAACAAAGAACAAGGTAATTTGTCTGCGGTGCAGGAAGAGTTAGAAGAGTTTTTACAACAATCGATAAGTACGTATCCAGGCATGAATTATGAAATGGCTGGTGAAGCTAGAGATCAAAAAGAGTCTTCTCAAGAACTGAAGTTTGGTATGTTTGGCTTGTTATTAGTGATTTATATCCTGCTTGCCATTCCGTTTAAAAGTTATTCCCAGCCTTTAGTGGTGATGATGGTTATTCCTTTTGGCATTGTCGGTGCGGTAATAGGTCACTGGATAATGGGTATGGATTTAACCTTACTGAGTCTGATGGGGGTCTTAGCGTTATCGGGTGTGGTGGTTAACGATTCACTGGTCCTGGTCGACTATATTAACAAAAAGCGTGCTGAGGGAAGTGCTGTCTTTGAAGCTGTTTATGCCGCTGGTGGTCGTCGCTTTAGGCCGGTTTTACTGACATCATTAACAACGTTTGCTGGTTTAATGCCACTTTTATTTGAAAAGAGTACTCAGGCACAGTTCTTAATTCCGATGGCTGTAAGTCTTGGCTTTGGTATTTTATTTGCAACAATCATTACATTGTTTTTAGTGCCGATAAATTATTTGATTATGGAAGATATCAAACGCTATTTCGATCGTTATAAAAATGACATGCGTTGGTTAGTACGTAAAGGCGTTAGTAAAGGAAAATCGTTATAACGTCAGCTGTTAAACGCTCAACTATGTTGTTGCGATTACACTAAAAAATTGCCAACCTTTTATTAGGTTGGCAATTTTTTTTTCATAATAAAATTTAATCGCACTATTATCTGCAGTGCTAATTTCTTCAAATTTTATTAAAATATGCTTAACACAGTAAACTGTTTACTTAAAATAACACTTTGGCTACAATATTTCGTCAAGGTTAGCGCTGATACTGATATTTATTAAAATATTCCTTGACCAATCACCCCCCTCTTTGCCCATGAATTTATTCAAATGTAGAGATTTAATTAGTGAGCCAAGAATTAATGTACGACAAAAATAGCATTATCATTATTATTACCCTTTTTATCTTGATGTTAATTATTAACCAAATAGGCTACAGCTTCGGTTTACGTAATAAAGACGCAGAAAACACCGAGATGAAAAGTCAATCTCCGGCTATTCAAGCCGGCATTCTGGGTTTGTTGGCTTTGCTGCTAGGTTTCACCTTTAATATGTCACTGCAACGTTATGATGGACGAAGCAGCGTGGTTATTTAAGAAGCTGGCGCTATTTTAAGAGTAGCCATGCAAGCAAAACTATTGAGTGGTAAAGTAAAAGATGACGTTTTTGATGAATTAGAGTCTTATCTAGCACTGCGTATTTCACTAAGCCAAATAGATTTGAGCAATGTAGACCAACGTATGGCTGTGAACAAAAAGGTCAGTAAATCACAAGCGAAACTGATTGAATTAGCACAACAAGAATTGGAAAATTCAAGATCATTGTTAATTGCCAATGGCTTTTATCAGTCATTGTCCAGCATGATTTAAATTGAAAACAAACGTTCGGCTATGCTTAGACTCCATGTGCCCGAGCCGGTATTGTTTTTGTTTTTCAGTGTTTTTGTTACTGTTGGCGGCATGCTTGGTTATAATAGCGGGTTAGGGAACAAGCGTCCCGCATTTCCCACGATATTATTATTCACCTTAATCATCTTAGTGGTCTTTATTATCATTGATTTAGACAGACCTAAGCGCGGTATTATACAAGTTAACCAAGATAGCCTGCATGATGCGGTCATGCCCCTTCAAGATTATAAAACTGAATATTGTTAATGTTTATTTAAGCTAGGGATATTAAAATTTAATAGCTATTTTTGGTCATTTAATAATGAATAGCTATTAGACATTCCCCTTTAAAAGGGCAAGGCACTTAAGGTTGCGGCTGAAACTTCACGTTATATTCGTTCGAATATATCAATACTAGTCCGGTTGATACCAACCTACCTAGCTAAGCGTTTGATAGCGATAATCAAGATTATAAAAGTTGATAACGACCAAGCTCTTAAAATATTATTTATTTAAAAACATTGTCTTGCAAACTTCCCTCTACTCTTTTCTCACTATATTCCCTGATCATTTGTCGCACTTTCTACGACGCATTGACATCAGCTAATACCGCCAGTTTTTCAAAGCTCGCCTTTATTAGCATCAATGATTACTGTAAATTTGGCTGTTTTTTTTTCCATCTTTAATGTTTGTATAGCGACATGTTATTTTGATTATCATTCAATTAAAATTGTATTGTCTTTTAATTGGAATATAATCGTCGTTTTGTTGACTGCCATGTGAAATATTAACCGTTAAATTACGCTTATCTATTGATGATATTTACCCATATTTATTTTATGTAAGCAAGACATGCAGATAAACCCCAAACATACTTATATTATGGCTGTTCTTAATTTTCAGCCTTTAAAAGCGTTAGCCACTGGCTTTTTTTGATGGTGACCGTTGCCTTGTATTCTCTTTGCTTACTCTGTCAAAGGAATATCTAATGCAGCGCTGCTCGCTGAGATAAAACGTTTTTTGACAAATTTTAAATTAACTCAGAGAAATATTGTGAAAAAATTAATAACGACTGTATTGCTGCTCCTCTTTGCAACACCTGTTTTTGCCGCTGGAGCCGGCGAAATTGATCTCACTAACACTGTTGCAGGATTTACTGCATTAACGATTTTTATTATCGCTTACCTACTGGTTATTAGTGAGGAGTTTCTTCATCTGAGAAAGTCAAAACCGGTATTGGTCGCCGCCGGTGTCATCTGGCTGATTATTGGTTGGATTTATACTCAACACGGCATTCCTAAAGCGGCAGAAGAAGCTTTTAATCATAATTTATTAGAATATGCTCAGTTATTATTATTTTTATTAGTCGCGATGACTTATATAAATGCGATGGAAGAGCGAGGGGTGTTCGATAGCTTACGGGTTTGGATGATTTCTAAAGGGTTAAGTTTACGCAGCTTGTTTTGGTTAACCGGCATGATGGCATTCGTTATTTCTTCGTTTGCTAATAATCTAACGACGGCAATGTTGATGTGTGCCATTGTCCTTAAAGTGGCTCCGAAGGACCTTAAGTTTATTAACATTGCCTGTATAAATATAGTGGTCGCCTCTAATGCTGGCGGGGTGTTTAGTCCATTTGGAGATATAACCACTTTAATGATATGGCAGGCAGGCTTAGTTAAGTTTGAGCAATTTTTTGTACTATTTATACCTTCGCTGGTCAACTTTTTAGTCCCTGCCATTATTATGAGCTTTTTTATCTCTAATGAAAGATCAACACCGATAACCGATGAAGACTTCATGCTAAAACGTGGCGCGAAGCGAATTATTTTCTTATTTATACTCACCATAGCAACGTCAGTTGCCACCCATAGTGTTGTTAACATGCCACCCGTGTTAGGAATGATGATGGGCTTAGGTTACCTCAAGTTTTTAGGGTTTTATTTAAGAAGAAGCCTTCCTCGTTCATTAGATAAAAAACGTACCTTAGCAACCATCCGTCATGATGAAAAAGCCCTAAAAAGATTAGGTAATATTGTTCCTTTTGATATTTTTGAAAAAATAGCACGCGCAGAGTGGGATACCTTATTGTTTTTTTATGGGGTTGTTATGTGTGTTGGCGGGCTCGGTTTTATGGGCTATTTAAGTTTAGTATCAGACTTACTATATACCAACTGGGATCCTACTTATGCCAATATTGCTGTCGGCGTACTTTCAGCTATTATTGATAATATCCCTGTTGTTTTTGCTGTCTTAAGTATGAACCCCGTGATGGATTTACAACAATGGTTATTAGTTACAATGACCGCTGGGGTAGGGGGAAGTTTACTGTCGGTTGGCTCTGCGGCGGGTGTTGCTTTAATGGGGCAAACGAAAGGCAAATACTCGTTTGTTGGCCACCTTAAATGGAGTTGGGCTATCGCTTTAGGCTATAGCGCCAGTATCTATGTTCATTTTTTAATTAATGGCTAAGTAATCTGGAACACCTTTAATGTAACTGCTTTATATTAAAGGTGTTCTCTTAGAATATTGAACGACTATTAGGCCGGGCTTGGCCCCGCTAAACAAAGTAATAATTCACGCACGACTTTCGCCGCAAAACCATCACTATTTCCTGTACTGTCAATTTTAGGCGCTAACTCGACTACATCACACCCAACAAAATATTTAGATCGCAATATTTTGCATAAGCTAATCAATGAATGAAAATCTTCTCCGCCTGGCTCAGGTGTTCCGGTACCTGGAAAAAAGCTTGGATCAAAATAATCTAAATCTAAGGTTAAATAAATGGGAGTATCTTGTGCAATCGCGTCAACACTGGCAAGAAATTCAGCTCTGCTTTTTTTGAGTGTTTGATGTGCTTTCATCCATTGATATTCTTCACGAGTACCTGAGCGAATGCCGTATTGTATTAGCTTATTATCTTTACCAAAATGATCGGTAATACGGCGAATAATAGCGGCATGGGAATAATGATATCCTAAGTAACCATCGCGTAAATCAGCATGTGCGTCGAGATGCAGTATGACCAAGTCAGGGTATTCGCTTAAATACTTCTTTATTGGAGCATAAGAAATAGAATGTTCTCCGCCTAAGGTTACAATGCGAATATTATTTTCTTTTAAAGCAACATTTTCAAATAAGGTGTTAAAAGCATTATTAGCATTACTATAGGCGTTTTCTATATCAGCTTGGCAACTTTGTTCATTGATAGATAAATCAATTGGTAAATTACCTAGATCAACAAATGAAATATCTTCAAGGTCTGCGTCTAAATAAGGAGAATACGACTCAATACCATCAGAGACAGTTCGAAGTGCGTTAGGCCCAGCTTTAGTGCCTTTTCTAAAGCATGCCGTACCATCAAACTCAAAGCCGATGATGTGGCTCGTATTTTGAAAAATACCTCGCTTATCTTTAGCTCCTTCAAAAGGTGTTGGCGGGGATATTAAACCCACATTAATTTCTTTAACCATATTCATTGAGTCGTAATACCTAATGGCAATATTTTCTTAATTATCCAAAATAAAGGCTAAATGTATAGTTTTATTTATAAAATATAGAGTTGTGAATAAAAGGAGGGCTATTGGATGGCAAGCTTGTTGTTTATTTTCTTGATGTTAGCTACATTATTTTATTGATAAAAATGAAATAATTTGTAAAATGACGCACTGTTTTTTTAATGAGGAGTTGTTATGTTTTTTGAGGGATCAGAAAAAAAAGCTGAAATCTTAATCGATGGTGAACAGCTTTCTTTACTTAACGACATTGACGATGGATTTTGGTCTGCGTTAGTTCATCGTAGTCAAGCTCAAATACTATCTTCGATTGAAAATGAGTATTGCAAAGCTTTTTTACTGTCCGAGTCGAGTTTATTTGTCTGGTCAGATAGAATATTAATATTAACCTGTGGTGAAACGCAGTTAGTTAAAGCGGTAGAGTTTTTTATTCAAAAATTTGGCACAAAAGTGATTAAACAGCTTACTTATCAGCGTAAGAACGAATATTTTTCAAACGCCCAGCCTAGCTGCTTTGGTGATGATATCAAATTAATTAATCAATATTTACCGGGTAAGGCTTATCGTTTTGGTGAAATGGACAGTCACCACAACTACGTTTTTCATTTAGATAACGACTTTACTGCTGATACTGATGACATTACCTACGAGTTACTCGCCTATCAAATAAGTGAGCAGGCTTCGAAACATTTAACACAAGCTAATTTGTCAGCTGAAGAAATTCGTCAATTTTTGTGTATTGATAGTATTCTACCTGACTTTATTATTGATGATTTTGTCTTTTCCCCTTACGGTTATTCACTTAATGCGATTAACGAACAGCAATATTTAACCATTCATGTGACCCCTCAAATGGACAGTAGTTATATTAGCTTTGAATCGAATATAGATTTACTTTTGCTTGCGCCAAAACTTTTAGAGATACTGGCACCCAAATCTTTTGATTTAATGAGCTTTAATGAACAAGCTTTTGAGCAAAAATTAAGGGTGTTAATTCCAACACAATATGTGAGTAAATCACGTGTTTGTAAAAAGCTTGATAATGGTTATTTAGTAAACTTTGCCAACTATATTCTGCCACAGACAGTCTTTGCTGAGCCAATTATGATTGATATTTCAGGAGAAAACCATGCACTCTAATTTATGGGTAGAAGAAAAGTTTGAAGACTTTTTGGGGATTAAATTTAAAGTAGAAAAAGTACTTTTCTCGGGGAAAAGTGAATTTCAAACCGTTGATGTTGTTGAAACTAAAGGTCATGGTAAAATGTTACTAAATGACGGTTTGATTATGGTCACCGAGCGAGACGAATTTGCTTATCACGATATGATAAGCCATGTGCCCTTGTTTGTGCATCCTAACCCTAAAAATGTATTAGTGATTGGTGGTGGTGATGGTGGAACGGCAAGAGAAGTCATTCGTCATCTATCAGTAAAAAAATGTACTATGGTTGAAATCGACGTGATGGTTGTTGACGCCTGTAAAGAGCACATTCCACAAACCGCTTCAGCACTCGATGATGAACGCATAGATCTTATCATTGGTGATGGTGTGCAATTTGTTAAAGAAACCACTGAGAAGTTTGACGTTATTATTGTTGACAGCACTGATCCGATTGGACCGGCTCAACCCTTATTTGGCGAAGCATTTTATAAAGATGTTTTTAACTGTTTAGCCGATGACGGTATCGTTGTTGCTCAGGGAGAGTCTTCTTGGTATGCCATGGATATTCAACAATCGCTATTGAAAGTATTAAACAATGTTTTTCCTAAAACTTACTTGTATAGTTTTAGTAATTTAACTTATCCAGGCGGCTTATGGAGTTTTACTTTTGCATCTAAGCAATACCATCCTATTAATGATTTTAACGCTGAACGGGTTGAAAAGTCAGGCTTAAGTTTTGATTATTATAATGCACCGCTTCACTCTGCTGCCTTCGCCTTACCTAGCTTTGTCAAAAAAGGTTTGCTGGGTTTAATTGATAATTAAGTTGTTTTAAACGGCCAATAATTTTTAGACGTTTGCGTTGTAACTGTGTAAGTAAAAATCACCAAGACAAGCTATAGCTAAGTAACTCGCTCATTTTGCTATAGTTTATGATTATTCCCCAAGTGATTCTCTTATTTTGCTATAGCTTATGATTATTTCCCAAGTGATCCCCTAATGCTCTTTTACTTATATTTATACACATGCAAAGGATATTGTTCATTTTTACAGCGACTTATTAAACTGATGACAACGATTATTTTTACTGATGCTTAATAGGTAAACCGCTAAGTCTTTTAACATTACTATTATCGTTAAGTATAAGTTATTACAACGTTAACAGGGGATGTATTGATTATTACCTTAATAAAATTAGACTCTTGTCATATGTACAGGTATGATTTAAAGCCGAAAAAAAATTATTTTAGGTCATCATGATAATGTTTACGTTTCGATTGTTTATGGTTATATCTTTCTGTTCAGTAGTCTTCATTGAAACTGCTTTTAGCCAAACACTTATAAAAATTGTTGATCAAAATAACGATCCTCTGCCCGATGCTGTTATTGAATATGTCATACCTCAACCCGTTATAAATCAATCAATCGATGATCGTATTTACGTAATGGATCAAATAAACAAACAATTTTCCCCTCATGTTTTAGTTGTGCCGGTTAATAGTCAGGTTAGCTTTCCCAATAAAGATGATATTAGACATCATGTTTATTCTTTTTCGCTAGCTAAAACATTTGAATTAAAATTGTATTCAGGTAAGCCTAAAAGTCCAGTTCGTTTCGAAGATAAAGGTCTTGTCGTTATGGGCTGCAATATTCATGATGCTATGGTCGGCTATATTTATGTTTCAGATGAAAATAATGCCTACTTAAGTGATACCAACGGAGAGGTCTTGTTAACGCAACCATTAGCGTTAAATACCCAATTAAAAATTTGGCATCCTAATAGCACTGCAGGGTTAACAAAACATACCCTGTTAACCGTTGATCAAAAAATGATTGATAACAATGAAATTTTTATCACCATAAGCGTAAATGCACCTCAAGCAAGAGGCAGTTTTGAAGAGTTAGCTTTCCATGAACACTAGGTTTAGTTTTAAAGCACAAATTACTTGGCTATTAACCAGTTTAATTTTATTAACCGTGATTATTTTAACGGGGAGTAATTGGTTTAGGTTTGCTGATTATGCCGAAAACCAAATCGAACGCCAAATGTATTTTGCTCAAAACGTACTCGACCAAACATTAAGGTCGCAAGAGCGAGTGTTAACGACTACCGCCAGTGTTTTAGCCGCCGACTTTGGTTTTAAACAAGCGGTAGCGACTCGCGACAAAAATACTGTGGAGAGTGTTCTATTCAATCACGGTAAACGTATCAATGCTGATTTGATGTTGATTCTAGACTTAGAAGGTAAGTTATCAACAACCAGTTCATTACACTCATTCGATGAAAAAACAATTCAAGCAAATATTACTAAACTTCCTTTTAGGGAGGTTCATGCTCAAATTCTCAGTATCGAAAATAAAGTTTATCAAGTTATTGTTGTCCCGGTTAAGGCACCAAGAGTTATTGCTTACACCGTGATTGGCTTTGAATTTGACCAAGTTTCACTATTAAAACTGAAAGACCTCATCGCTTTAGACTTAACATTAGTGCAAAACAATCAACTGATTGAGTCAAGTATCGAACGTGAAGACATTATAAAACAATTGTTACAAGGCACTAAACAACAGTCGCCAAACTTATTGCTAACACGTGCAGATTACTTCCACAAAACCATCAACTTTGCCGGTTCTAAAGATATAAAAGCAATCTTGTCTGCGCCTTTAACACAAATTCAAAGTGATTTTAATCGCCTGATTTTTTCTATGTTAATAATCGCGGTGATTGTCATCGTTATTGCTATCACCTTTTCTCGCCTGTTATCTCGAGGCTTATCTACTCCGTTACATATTTTAATGGAAGTCACGCAAAAAATTGGCCGCGGTGAACTTAATGTTCCTAAATTGGCCAACCGTTTGCCTGTTGAGTTTAGCGAACTTTATCAAGGATTTTCATTGATGGGCGCAGCTATTGAGAATCGTGAGCAGTCAATTGTTTATCAGGCAGAGCGCGATATATTAACCGGCTTATATAACCGCCATAAAACATTAACGAAAGTAGCTGACTACTTTAATAAAGATATTCATTTAGTGGTGATTACTTTTAATATTAAAGCCTTTAAAGCACTTAATGACACCATAGGATTGACTAATGGTGATAATATTTTAAAAGAAATTGCTGCCCGTATTTTAGTTTATATTGAAGAATCAAATCATAACTTAGAGCACGATATTATTGCTGCGCGAACTAATTCAGATGAATTTTTATTGGCTGTTCCTATACAGAAAACCAATGAAATAAAACATTTTATCGAGTTACTGCAGAGTGAACTTAATCGTCCTTTTTGGCTTGATGACATTAAAATTAATTTATCACTTTATTTTGGTGTCGCCAACTCTATAGAGCATGGTGTCGATGCGGAGCGATTGATCAGGCGTTCAACCATGGCAGTTGCTTCAGCTTATCAAGAGCAGGTCTTATTGCGATTTTATCAAGATGGGGAAGACGAGGCTTACCTTTATAAGTTGCGTTTAATAGAAGAGTTAAAAGAGGCACTTGAGTGTGAAGTAAGCCCACTTTTCATGAATTATCAGCCAAAATTAAATATAAATACCGGTAAAATTGATAAACTTGAAGCGTTAATTCGTTGGATAAATAAAGAAGGTAACTTTGTAAACCCAGAATTGTTTATTGATTTAGCTGAAAAGGCTGGTTTGATTGTATCCTTAACACGTTGGGTGATTCTACAAGTTATTCAACAAACTGAACAATGGAATAAGATGGGCTACCGTTTTAAGGTAGCGATTAACTTATCCGCACAAGATATTCAAAATGAGCAATTTGTTGATTATTTACTTAGCACAGTAAATAATCACGAAGTGTCAACATCGCAAATCACTTTAGAATTAACAGAGAGAGATATTGCCGAAAACGAAGCATTAGTTGTTGCGCGTTTATCTCACCTAAAATCATTAGGTTTTCTGATTTCAGTCGACGATTATGGTATTGGTCAATCTTCATTAGCTAAGTTAAAAAGTTTACCTGTCGATGAATTGAAAATTGACAAAACCTTCATTTTAAAGTTAGAACAATGCCAGAAAGATCAAGATATTGTTGCCTCAACTATCTCTCTTGGTCATAAGCTTGGGCTGAGTGTGGTAGCTGAAGGTGTTGAAAACAAAGAAAGCTTAATGTTATTAAATGACTTTCATTGTGACTATGCACAAGGTTACTATTTATCAAGACCTGTTAGCGCTGAAAAATTTATAGAATGGTATAAAACTTATGAATCGCCTCTTTAGCCTTATATTACTTCTTTTACCTATGACTAGCTTCGCTAATGGTAAAATATTAGCAACCCCTGGTGTTTCTCAAGTCGAGGGCTCAGGAGGCGGTGGTTTAGTGCCTTGGGCGCAATTAGCGGGTTATGCAACGGAAGACGAAATAGCCTTTTCTGCCTTTTGTTCGCAGGCTAACTTGAAAGACTTTCAATTAAATAGCTGCGGAGGCCAAATTAATTTTTATGACCGTGTCGAGTTTTCATTTGCTAAGCAAAATTTTCAGGTCGACCCATTATCATTAACCTTATCTCAAAAAATTTTAGGTCTTAAAGTACGCTTGTACGGTGATTTGGTTTATAGCACTTGGCCACAATTATCTGTAGGTATACAGCACAAATCACTATCAACTGCCGATGTTGCTTTTTCATTAGGCGCGAAAGATGACACAGGTACCGATATTTATTTAGCAGCAAGCAAGCTTCATTTAGGTTTGTTGGCCGGCTATAACGTGTTATGGAATGCCACTGCTCGTTACACAAAAGCAAATGAAATGGGGTTACTCGGTTTTAGTGGCCCAAAAGGTAATGGTGCATTACAAACCGAAATGTCAGTAGCCGTATTAATGAATAAACACTTGGCGATTGGCACTGAATATCGCCATAAACCAGACAATTTAGGTCTTGGAGAAGACGACTGGCAAGATGTTTTTGTTGCTTGGTTCCCAAACAAACATTTGAACGTTACCCTCGCCTATCTTAATTTAGGCACTATAGCTGCATTAGCCGATCAAAAGGGTTGGTATTTATCTTTGTCGGGATCTTATTAATGATTAAATATGTTAGCGGTTTTTTTATTGTCCTAGTCCTGCAACTTTGCCTTGGCTGTAGTAGTAAGAATTTAATACCAAGTGATGAACTTTATCAAGATATTGGCGGTCATCAAGGGATAGAACAACTTGTTGATGCTTTTGTAAAAAGAATTGTCAAGGATAAAGCAATACTGCCTTATTTTGCCAAATCGAGCGTCAAACATTTCAAGCACGGTTTTATCAACCATCTGTGTGGTTTGGTTAATGGTCCCTGTAAGTATAATGGCGATAGCATGATTGATATTCATACCGGTATGAATATCAATGAAGCTGATTTTAATCGTGTGGTAGAGTTGTTAATAGAGGCGATGGAAGATGTTGATATCTCTTATCAGTCCCAAAATAAAATATTGGTTAAATTAGCTGTTTTGAGACCAGAGATAATAAAAATCTAAAGTCGGCAACTGTTTCTATCTGTTGCTTAAGTTAGCCCTAACAACATTATTTGCGTTTAGTTTTAATCGATTACCCCTATACCTTAATATAAACGAAAAATAAGCAAACATAATGATGTTAATTATGTAATAGCGAAGGTAAAATTGCGCCAATTGTGTCAACAGTCATTTTTATGTTGTCTTGCTAAAGGTAGTTGAAATTTTATGGATTATTTTGAACAGTTAGGCGTGAGTAGGGTGTCAACCACCATCGAAATTAAAAAAGCTTATCGAAAACTTGCCAATAAATATCACCCAGATAGAAATGATAATGTTGAAGCCAAAGAACAGTTTCAACTTATTCAAAAAGCATATGATGTTATTTCTGATCCAAAAAAACGGTCATTATATTTAAAAAGTAACTATACGGTGATAACCGATCCGCGAGAAATTGCTGATTCTTTTTGGCAAAGTGCCTTTAATCAAGCGCAGAATTAGCCTTTTTACTAGGAGATTTGTATGCAATCCCAAACTAACTTACCCGAATATTTAACGGATGATTTCTCTATGTATTTAGAGAATATGAATTCATTATCGGATCCAGAAAATCCTGATCTATTATCAAATTATTTATCAAATTTGTTTGAACAATTAAAGCAAATGCCTTTATTATTTAATGGCATGGTTGATCAATTGGCGATGGCTATCTCAACTAAGGTAAGAATCGATAGTAAAAATTTATCGACAATCGAGCTTAACGATGAACCAGAGTGGGCTGACGTTAAGCCTTTTGTCGGCGTTCATGCTGATGCTCGAGCATGTATTACTGAAATAATGGCGCATGCTGAAGACGACTTGAAAAAAGCTATTTTGCTGATTCATTTCTATAATGGTTATGATGCAACGCCCTTAAAAGCCGAAGAAGATTATTACGCTCAAGTCGATGATGACGATGAATCTAATGATTATGATGAGAACTACTAAGCTTAATCAATAAGAGTGTAATTAAGTTTAACTCACCATTAAAAACCGAAATAATCGACAAATAAATATAAGTTTTAAGGAATCAACTTGACAAAAAATGCATTAATTCTAGCTAGCGATATTATAGAACAAGCACAACACAGCGGTAGACGTGCAGGCACTTCATTAGAGGCGATTGCCTCTGAGCACGGCGACGAAAAAATGCTGGCAGTGTTAACCGAGATGGATATTTTAACGGTAGCAAAAATTGTCAGAGAGCACGATGCCACCATTCCCTCTATTGCCACATGGTTAATGGATGCTGAGTCAATAAAACAACTCTTAAATGTTGAACCATCTTACTGGCAAAATATTGATGAAGACCACGTCTTTTGTGCACAAACAGAAGCGCATAGTTTGTTAACGCAAATATTTCTTTCTTCTGATGATGAAGAAAAACAACGAGAAGTATTAACGGCGATAGTTGAAGACGACTTTGGTCTTTTATACTTGTCTTTACCATTCATCGGCCATGATTTTTCAGAAATTGAAGAAGATGAAGAGCAAACCTCTGGTAGTATTGAAGAATTATTAATGAAAATAAAATCCTTAAGCGAAGAAGCTTATCGTGAAGTAATGACGGTTAGTACCAATGGCACACTCGATAATATAGAGAATGCATTAAAGCAAAATGCAAATAAACAAAGAGTGACTGCTGTAGAAATGGATACCGACGATATGTTTGCGCCTCTTTAACGCTAAACCGCCACCGTATTTATTTAGCTTATAATCACCGCTTTAATTGATTGGAATTCATCAATGAACATTGCAGAGTTAAGAAATTATCCGTTTTTACTTTTAGTATTAAGAGACGGGGAAAGTGAAGGTTTTTTTACGCCTGAATTTATGCATAAAACTAAACAACAGTTATCTGATATGTCTTTGAGAATAGCGTCTGATAATCTATCAATAATTTATGCTGATCAAATTAAAAAAGGCTGTGAAATTGTTCTGGGAATGAGCAATTTAGGTTTGTTAGACCTTTGTGATAACGATACATATAAGGCAAAAGAAATCTTAAAAAGCCAAGGTGTTGTTTATTGCTTTCGGGCAGGCTGGGCAAAGTATGCCCAGTTAAAAACAATATCCCCTTCATACTTCGAAGAAATATCTATTCGCCGTTATGCTTTAGCCATCAATGATGCAACTGATATCAGAGTTATGCATACAGCGTTAGTTAATGAAGGCTATAAAAGTGCCAAGTTATTACAAGTTTATAAAAGCATTGCCGCAGATTATTGTGCAACCACTTTACTTGTTGACGATGATGAAGAGGTATTGTTGTTTGAATTACAAAAATTTCTAAACACTGCCATTGCCTTATTACTTATCGATAGTGATAAAAAAGTTTTTACTACGAGTTTGTACGAGCAGTTGAATACTTATCTGACCAAAACAGATAAACAGGCCCTACTGACTAAAGTCAATACGTGTATTGCCAGTTTTACTGAACAATTATCAGTTTTAACTAAAGGTTACCTGCAAGATATAAAGTTATTAACGTTCACAGAACTTAAGGGCATTATTGATCAACAAGAAAATCTCTCTATTTATATTCAGGAGATATTAGAACTGCCTATCACTGTTGCTAATGAGCTCAATGGCGACTTTGACGGTGGCTATGACTTTCATGCTGACGATGAAGATGATTTGGCTTATTTAAGACCTGAAGGGCAATAATAAAAGTATTAAGAAATACTTAAAAGTAAGCGATAACTTGTTAAATACCGTGCACTAGTGCGGTTATTTCTCTGTGATAACTCAACCCCAGATAAAATTTTCAATGCTATTCATTATTAGCGCTTTTTTTTAGTTTTTGTTAATACAATTAAACCTTCCCTTTATTAAGTTTAGACCTGTCGGTTGAAATATTACTTTCTGTGTTGATAAAATATATCTAAGGCAATTACTTGTACAGATTGGTTGACGTAAAGTTTAGGTTTAAGCTACCTTACTCATCATATTATTATTTTTGGACAAAGGGTTATGGATGAATAGAATAAAGAGGCGTTTTTTACCTGTTGTTTGTTGGGTTGCTGGTAGTGTAATAGTGAGTGCTTGTTCTTCTTTACCTGTTTATCTGAACTTGTCTAGTGACGCGATAGTGGTTAATGCTAAAAAGAACAGCCCTGAGTTAGCCGATGAATTTACAGTAGACATAGGTGATAACTTATTAACTAAAGTGTCAGGTAGCTACTTAGAACAAAAAACGCAGTCTGTTAGTTTACTTACTCATATTAAGTTTATTTACGATGAACACCCAGGATTAAGCAAAGGAAAAACCACCTTGTTAGGCATGAGTCGCTCAGGAGGCAATGCCGCTTGTTTTAATGACGCTGAGTATGATGATGGTTTGGTTAAATTTTGTTTATTTGATGAAAACAAAGATGGGTATTTTGAATTGGGAACTTTTGCTGGCGATGAAAGTGTTACTTTAAATATCCCTTATAATATTTTTAGCGATAAAAGTAAGACACCTGAGAAAGGCTATTTCAGAAAAACACTCTCTTATAAAGGATTATCAAACGGTAAAATTAACTTTAACTATGCTGAATACTCAGCAAACATGGCTAAAGCGACTTTTAGCCAAGATTTTTCTATAGAAAATAAACAAGGCGCGCATATCCTATTTAATTTCAAAGGCGCTGAAATAAAAATCAAGCAAGCGACGTTGTTAAATGTTACCTATGAAGTCATCCAATACTTTAAGTAATTATTTTAGTTCCCATTCTCCCCAATAAAAAAGCCTGATAAGTCAATTATCAGGCTTTTTTCATAAAAATTATAATGGCATTAAAAGATTAGAAACCACATTGCTTGCCTTTGTTCTTCTCTTTTAACCAGACTTGTAAAGGAGCAAAGTAATCGAGTACTGCGGTTGCGTCCATTTGTTTACTCCCAGTCAATACTTTATAAGCTTCTTGCCAAGGCTGACTAGAGCCCATTTCTAACATGGTATTAAGTGCTTTACCGGCAGTCTTAGAGTTGTAAATTGAACAGCGATGAATGGGATCGGTATTACCTGATATTTCACAAAGCGCTTTATGAAACTCAAATTGTTGAATATGCGCTAAGAAATATCGACTGTAAGGTACGCCACCAGGCACATGGTATTTCGCACCGGGGTCAAATGCATCAACTTCACGAGCTACGGGTGCAGCAATGCCTTGATACTTTTGACGTAATTCCCACCAAGCTGTATTGTAATTCTCTGGTGTAATTTCTCCTGAATAGACTTTCCAACGCCATTGATCAACCATTAAGCCAAAGGGGATAAAGGCTATTTTCTCTAACGCCATTTTCATTAATAAACCAATATCTTTTGATTCGTCAGGGATAGTGTCGATTAAGCCAATTTCTTTCAAGTATTTAGGTGTTACTGAAAGTGCAATGGTGTCACCAATCGCTTCATGAAAACCATCGTTGGCACTATTTTGAAAATAAACGGGTTGATCTTGGTAAGCGCGCTGATAGAAATTATGACCAAGTTCGTGGTGAATAACGTTGAACTCTTCGCCGGTTTTTTGAATACACATTTTAATGCGAATATCATCTTTTGCATCAAGATCCCAAGCGGAAGCATGACAAACAACATCGCGGTCTGCTGGTTTAGTAAATAATGATCGCGTCCAGAATGTTTCAGGTAATGCTTCGAACCCTAAAGATGTAAAAAAGGTTTCAGCCCCTGCAACCATTTTAATTTCGTCATAGTTATTTGCAGCTAACTGCTCGGTAACATCATAACCTGGATCTGCATTCTCAGGAGCCACTAACTCATAGATATTCCCCCATGATTGCGCCCACATATTACCCAACAAATGAGCGGGAATGGGTTGGTCTTGTGCTACTTTGTCTTCTCCATAGGTTTTGCCTAGTTCACTGCGAACATAGCAATGAAGGTCATCGTACAAGGGTTTTACTTGTCCCCATAAACGGTCAAGTTCTTTAGCGAAATCGTCAGCAGGCATATCGTAGTTTGAACGCCACATGGCGCCTAAGTCTTTGTAGCCTAGCCCTTGTGCACCCTCATTGCCTAATTCAGATTGACGAACAAATAAAGGTTTCATCTCTGGACTAATTGTTCGCCAGCCTTGCCACATTTCTAGCAATTCGTCGTAATCACGTGATGTTGCCATCGTCGAAGTCATTTCACCTAAGCTCAATGTTTTTCCAGCTTGGGTCGTGTATGTTCCTTTACCGTACATGCCGCCAAGTTCAGAGCCAATTTTTGCCAGTTCAGCTGACTTTTCAGAATCTTGTGGCGCCGGCATAACTAAGCTTTGCTTTAAGGTATTTAATTTTCTACGTTGAGTCTCTGTAACATCGACATCGTCAAATTTAGCTGCTGCCATAGCGAAACGAACGCCAGCTTCTGTCGATTTTTGGTTTGCTGCCGCTGATAGGGCAGCGGTATCATCGGTAATAAAATTTGAATAAATCCATTCGGCGCGGCTCCCCTCAATACCCAGAGCGATTAATTCTTTTTCGGTAGCGTTAAGAAATACATTCGCATCTTTTGCCGTTAATGCTGGAGCTACTTGCGTTTGTGCTTGTTGAGTTTGTGTAGCATTTTCACCATTACATGCAGTAAGTGAGGCCAATACACACAAGGCTACGCTTGTTTGTTTGAATAGTTTTATCATAAAAGTCTTATATTTTTATTATTGATAGATAATGAGTCACCAGTATATAAAATTGTCTAGTCCGCTTAAAGCTTTGACCGCAAAAACTGATCAAACTTTCACAATACTCTGTGATTAAGTAGATTTGACTCATTATCTTACTAGATAACTAACGGGTAAATGTTCATGCGGTTAATGCTAAATAAAGTTAGGATTTAACATCTCCTATGTAGATTAAATCAGATAAGCCAATAGGGAAGTAACAAAGTATCTAAACGTTTTAGTTGTTTCGATAAAAAAGCACCAAACGCTTTTACGTTTAATGCTTTTTTATCGCCATATGATGCGCTTTACTTTCAGTGTGTAAACTTAAACTTAACCTTAGCGAATGTGACTAAAGTCAAATTAGGCTTATAAAGGGAGAATTTAATGCTAGGGTTTAACTTTTATTCATGGGCTGAACTGAAAGCCATCTCCAGTACATTGTTTGCTTCAACATTCGCTTCAATAAAACGTAAAGATCTACATTGCGGTTGTTGCGAATATAACAACGTTTGCTCTGTATTGTGAACGCTGCGATATTCATCTGGCTGTGAATAGGTTAATAGAGGAGGTAGTCATACCAAAAATCAAGCTATCTCATTGAATTAAAATGAAAATAGATTGATCTGTATATTCATTGTTGCGTTATTTCAAACGCTTGTTTAAACTAGGCTTAATTAATGATGAATATTTTCATTTAGGGCGCAGGTAAGAGGTACCGTTGGCACATGAGTACAAAAAACAAAATTTTAGATGCAGCAGAAAAATTATTTGCGACGCAAGGTTTTAATGGCACATCATTAAGAGAAATTACTAGCCAAGCAGAAGTTAATTTAGCCGCGGTTAATTACCATTTCGGCTCTAAAAAAGAGTTAATAAAATCAGTAATGTCTCGTTATATGAACGAGCTTTCACCCCGTTTAGAATTATCGCTAGTGAATATATGCGAACAAGATGATTTAACCTTACTTGAAGTGTTTTCAGCTTTTATTGAACCCTTGTTATCATTAAATGAATTTAAAGAAAATGGTACCAGTAATTTTTTACAATTATTAGGACGAGGTTATAGCGATAGCCAAGGCTTTTTGCGCTGGTTCTTAACGACACAATACCCAGGCGTTATTAATAACTTTGTTAAAGCGGTGCAAAAAGCTTATCCAGAGCTTACTGCTGAGGAAATGTTTTGGCGTTTGCACTTCACTATGGGCACAGTGGTTTTTACCATGTCTTCGAGTGATGCTTTAATTGATATCGCTAAAAGTGATTTTGATCGTAATATGGATATTGCCGGCGTGATTAAACAAGTTATCCCTTATGTCGCCGCAGGTGTTGCTGCTCCTTTACTTTAATCTGACTCTTTTATCATTTTGATATGATATATCCGTGATACTTCAATCTGTCAGCGATAATTTTCAGGTATCACCGTTATATATCAATATCAGCCTTTGTAATTACTATTGATTTAGGTAAAGTAGCAACATCAAAAACTTATCATCTTCAAAGTGTGTATATGGGTCCTATTATGCTGGATGTGCTTGGCACATCTTTAACGGCAGAAGACAAAGAGCTTCTGCAACATCCTCTTGTTGGCGGGTTAATTTTATTTACTCGTAATTATGAATCTCCTGAACAAATTGCTGAATTAACTGCTGACATCCACCGTGCCGCTAAAAAGCCATTGATTATTGCCGTTGACCATGAAGGTGGTCGAGTTCAGCGATTTCGTGATGGCTTCTCTCTTATTCCGGCAATGGGTAAAATTTGGCACTTTGCCGAAGAAAATATTAGTGTGGCGCAAGAGCTGGCTAAACAAAGTGCAATATTAATGGCATTAGAAGTTCAAGCCGTCGGTATTGATATCAGTTTTGCACCTATTCTTGATATAAACGATATTAGTGCTGTTATTGGCGATAGAGCTTTTCATAAAAATCCAGAAATTGTTTGTCAACTCGCCAGTGCTTTTGTCGATGGCTTACATTTGGTTGGCATGAAGGCTACGGGGAAGCATTTTCCTGGTCATGGCAGTGTTGAAGCAGATTCACACCTTGCGTTACCTATTGACTCTCGTTCACGTGATGAAATATTTGCTGTTGATATGTTACCTTTTAAAACGTTAATTAATAACAATAAAGTCGATGCATTAATGCCTGCCCACGTTATTTTTCCTGACGTTGACCCCGAAGCAGTCGGTTTTTCTCCTTACTGGCTCAAAGATATTTTGCGTAAGCAACTTGGCTTTAGTGGTGTTATTTTCAGTGATGATTTATCGATGGAAGGTGCTGCATGTGTTGGTGGGTATGTTGAACGTGCTGAAGCAGCCCAACAAGCAGGTTGCGACATGCTATTACTGTGTAATAACCGAGATAGCTGTATAGATGTCATTGACCATGCCAATATTATTATTGATGAAGAAAGTAATCAGCGCTTATTACGTTTATTGAAAACGTCTACGACTGGGCTCAATGAGTTAAAGGCAAATACTCATTGGCAACATGCTCGACAAGCATTAGCCGAATACTTATAAAATAACCTTATCGTCCTCTTAAAATAATAAAAATAGAGAGTTAAATGAAGTTAACTAAACAAAGTTTTATTGTCTTAGCACCCGCGCTAGCCTTTGGTTTTTACTTTTTGCTACTTTGGTTAGGCTTAGCAGAAAAACCCGCAACTGCGGCGGCAATAACATTACTCACCGTTATTTGGTGGGTCAGTGAAGCGATACCCATTCCTGCTACATCTTTAGTCCCTTTTGCTTTGCTGCCACTACTGGGGGTTGTTGATCATAAAACAGTAGCTTCATCATTAGGTAGTCACGTTATTTTATTGTTAATGGGCGCATTTATGCTCTCTAAAGCGATAGAGAAAAGTGGAGCACACCAAAGACTTGCTGTTTACATGGTTAAGTTAGTCGGCGTTTCAAGTGGGCGGCGATTAGTCTTTGGTTTTATGTTAGCGTCTGCTTTATTAAGTATGTGGATTTCAAATACCGCAACGACGTTGATTATGCTGCCGATTGCATTAGCTATACTTACTCATGTAGATAACAAAGAACTTAAAGTCGCTTTAATTTTAGGTATTGCCTATGCTGCGTCGGTTGGCGGTATTGGTACCCCGATTGGTACGCCACCCAATGTTATTTTTATGGGCATATATGAAGAAAATACGGGCCGAGAATTTGGGTTTTTATCATGGATGAAAATAGGCGTTCCGATAGTGTTAATCGCTTTACCTATTATGGCATTCTGGCTAACAAGAAAGGTAAAACTCGACCATGAAATAAAGTTACCCGCGCAAGGCGAATGGCGAAGTGAAGAAAAAAGAACGCTTTGGGTTTTTGGCCTTACAGCACTCGCATGGATCACTCGCTCAGAGCCCTTTGGTGGATGGAGTGACCTATTAAATGTTCAAATTGCGGGTGACAGTACCGTCGCTTTATTCGCCGTTGTGTTAATGTTTTTAATCCCTAATGGTAAGGGCTCGCGCCTGCTTGATTGGGACACTGCTAAATCAATACCGTGGGGAATGTTGTTGTTATTTGCTGGTGGTATTGCCATTGCTAAAGGGTTTGTTGAATCAGGTTTAAGCCAGATACTAGGCGAATGGCTGTCTTCGTTGGCTAATTTACCGGTAATTGTGATGGTACTGACAATTTGTTTAGTGGTTACTTACCTTACAGAAATTACCAGTAATACCGCGACAGCAACTTTGCTTATGCCTATTTTGGCTGTAGTTGCCACCTCTGCTGGTTACGACCCCATGGTATTAATGGTGCCCGCGGCTATGTGCGCGAGTTGCGCTTTTATGCTGCCTGTTGCTACTGCGCCTAATGCAATTGCTTATGGTACGGGTGAACTTGAAATTAAAGATATGGTGAAAGAAGGGGCAATATTAAGTTTTATCTTGTCTTGTTTAATAGCAATGGTTTGCTATTTATTTTTGTTATAACAAAAATAAGGGGCTAAACTTTAGCCCCTTTATCTTCATTACCTAGCATAAATGTAATGGTAAATTATGGTTCTATTATAATGCCATTATGATTTATGTTGCTGTTAACATTAGCCCTAACATGCCGAGAGTAAAGCCTAACACAGCGCCCATTGGTGGAGCCCAATGATTTTCTAATTTCACTTGTGGTGCCAAGTCTTGAAATATTGAATAAAGAATTCCGCCAGAAGCGAAAAGCATAACCGCGCCAATAATTTTGGGGGACTCCGATAGCCATAAATAGCCAGAAATTGCTGCGATAGGCCCAAGTATTGCCATTAAAGCAAAGACCATGATAATTTTTTGCGGTTTATAAGTTGAAGAAGCACTTAACTCACGATAAGCGCTAAATCCTTCTGGTAAGTTTTGTAAGGCAATTAAACCAGCTAGCAAATATGCACTACTACTTCCTGTTGCGAATGCTGCGCCAAGTGCGATTGATTCTGGAATAAAATCAGCAAGCATTGCTGCTAGTTGACTAGCAGGTGTATCTATTTTTTTAAGATAAATATCTAGTGCCATAAAGCTAAACCCACCAACAATAAACCAAATGCATGCGGGTAATATATCAAGGCTTTCTATACCTTCGGGTACCAAAACTAAGGCAACTGCTGACAACAGCGCTCCGCCACCAAAAGCCATAACGCTATGTCTGAGCTCTTGCTCAAGCCAGTCATTGCCAATTTTTTCTACGTAGGCTAGAACAGCACCTAGTGGCATAGCTAAACCGGCAAGGAATGTTGATACGATAACAGTGAGTAATATAGACATGTTTTTATCACTTAAGCAGCAATGGCCCCATTGTGAGACTATACTTAATATAATTAGAGTAGTTAGGTTGTTGAAGGCCAATAAAGGCCTTATAAAGTGACTACTCTGTTCTGTGACCCTTCATTAAAGCAGCGATTAATTCGACATTTTAAATGATCACAGGGATTTTTTATTAATCAGTTGAGCTAATAGAATAACCACTAGCGCAGCAGTAAAACTACCAAAAACAACAATCATCATTTGTGGCATCGTATAGCCGAAGAATTGCCAATTAATATCACCACAATCTCCCGTTGCTTCAAATAACGAAGGTAACCATTCGTGTAATGGGGCCCAACTTGGAAAGTTAGGTACAAACTCACAACTATAGAGAAATGATAATGTAGCTGATTGAATTTCAACGTGCTCAATGGCAATTAATAACCCCCATATAGCGGCACCCCCCCAGAGTGTAAATGCGACTGATCGTAAGACAATATTTTTATTGCCCATGCTACCAACTATGCCAGCAAAGAATATTCCCCATAATGCTGTTCTTTGGTAAATACACATAATGCAAGGAGCTAATCCCATTACGTATTGAAAATAAAGAGCCAATAATTCTAATCCAAAAACGGTTAGGCTAAGTAATTGCCAAGCGCGAGTGTTTACCGATAAATCACTTAAAAATTTCAAAAGTTTTCCTTAATCATGTTCAATGTTGCTATTTTAGATTGTCGTTTAGTTAACTAAAGCTGGGTCACATATTGACACATCCAATTGATGTAATCGTGACATTAGCGTGATAGTTGCTAGTACTTATTTTTGTTTGGTACAAAAATGATTTTTATCATTAGCATCAATAAAGCGCCAAAAGGGCGCTTTATTGATAAAAGTTAACAGTAAAACTACTAAATGTTAACTTTAGTGCCCTTGTGAAGAAGAAGTCCCACCTTTAGTTGTGTGATGCTTAATTAAACCCGAGTCATAAAAATCTTGTGTCGATTGCTCTAAATGACCTGAAGAAATAGCAAGTAAACCAACAATGGTCAATACGATAGTATAAGGGAAAGCCATAATAACCATACGGCCATATGACAATCTAACTAAGGGAGCAAGCGCTGAAGTTAATAGGAATAAAAACGCAGCTTGACCATTTGGTGTCGCAACACTTGGCAAGTTAGTGCCTGTGTTAATAGCAACCGCAAGTAAATCAAATTGGTCACGGTTTATTATTCCTGAAGACAGTGCTTTTTCAATTTCAGTAATGTATACCGTGCCAACAAATACGTTATCACTGACCATAGATAATAGGCCATTAGCTAAATAAAACATGACTAATTGCATGTTACCTTCAAAAGTTAATACCCAAGTGATGACTGGCGTAAATAATTGTTGGTCAACAATAACGGCAACGATGGACAAAAACACCACTAATAGCGCGGTAAAAGGTAATGCTTCTTCAAAGGCATGGCCAATTTGATGTTCTTCAGTTACACCTGTAAAAACGGTTGCAAGTATAATAACGGATAAACCAATTAAGCCAACTGGTGCTAAATGTAATGCTAAACCAACAATCAACCAAACGGCGATTAACCCTTGTACGACTAATTTTACATTATCACTTTTATTGCGTTTTTTACTTTCTTCAATGTCGAAGTCACCTAATATTTGATAAACATTTTCTGGCAGGGCAAAACCATAACCAAACCATTTGAACTTCTCTAATAAAGCACATGTGATTAAACCGGAAACAAATACAGGAATAGTAACGGGCGACATCCGAATGGTGAATTCAATGAAATCCCAACCGGCTTGCTGACCAATAATCAAGTTTTGTGGCTCGCCCACGATAGTACATACACCACCTAAAGCGGTACCAACACCCGCGTGCATTAATAGGTTACGTAAATACCCTCTAAAGCTTTGTAAATCACTTTTTATATCATCATCATCGGGATTGTCATGGGGATGGTCTTCACCTATAGAGGCAGCTTTATGATAGACAGAATAAAAACCTAGGCCAACGCTGATAATTACCGCAATGACGGTTAGTGCATCTAAAAAGGCTGATAAAAAGGCCCCTGAAAAACAGAATAATAATGACACCACTATTTTTGAACGGATCTTAGTGACTATTTTCGTGAACAAAAAGAGCAATAAACTCTTCATAAAATATATTCCAGCAACCATAAAAATCAGCAGTAGAATTACTTCGAAGTTAATCATTAATTCATGTTTTACATGAGCCGGTGAAGTCATACCTATGGCAATAGCTTCAATCGCCAATAAACCGCCGGGTTGCAGCGGGTAACATTTTAATGCCATTGCTAAAGTGAATATAAACTCTATGACTAATGCCCAACCTGCAACATAGGGGTCAACATAGAAGAAGAGGATAGGGTTAATCACTAAGAATGAAATAATTGCCAGTTTGTACCACTCTGGCGAGTTGCCAAGAAAGTTTTTATAAAATGCACTCATGAAGGATTGTTGCATAATTGGCCTGTTTGTTTTAAGAATATGACGATTTTTTGTCGTCTTGAATGGAACTATTTTTTATTATATTGGTAAAAAATGCATAGTAGTTTAAGTGCAATTGAAAAGCTTGTAAATAATCTATCTTTATATAGCGTAATCGTGTCCTTTTCTTCTGATAATATCAGGCATAAGCCCTTTATATTATTTAATAACTTAGCAGCAGTGATATTTATTGAATTGCTGTTTTGCTTAACATGCTTCGACCTTGCAGTATTAAATATTGCCTTTACAAATACACACTTTAACCCTGCGTTAAACATCATCGATTGAACTATAAATTCAGAATTAGTATGCTAATTATAGATTTCTCGTACGACTTCGCAGAATATAGCATGTTGATATTGCTAAATTATTGAGTTAGTCGATGTTTCTGCATAAAAAGTGCTTAATAAGAGAAAAATTTCACTAGGGGGTGTTTTCTTGACTTAATTCATCGCTTCTTATCAGGCATTAGCTTTGAATATTAATAGTTTGTTAGACATTAGTTCAGTATTGACTTAAAAACTAAATACTAAATTGCATTTTGACTTACTGACTTTATCTACAAATGAAACTATTTATTATTCATAAATTATAGGCTTATCTCTCTGCAGCCGATAATAAATAGGGTTTAGCTCTGTTGTTTTTCACAAAATATAGCGTGAGGTTGCCACTAAAAAGCCACATAAGTGATCGAAGTTAGCAGTAACGTCGAATTTATCCGCTTGTACCAAATAGATGTTCTGGTACAATCAGTTAAAATTTTAAGATTAAGATATTGTGTGGAGCAGTATGGTTATCAAAGCACATAGCCCAGCAGGGTTTGCAGAGCAATATATTGTTGAGTCTATTTGGAACGGTGGTTTCCCCCCCGGTTCTATACTTCCGGCTGAACGAGAGTTATCTGAACTCATTGGCGTTACACGTACCACGTTACGTGAAGTTTTACAGCGCTTAGCACGAGATGGCTGGTTGACTATTAAGCACGGTAAACCCACTAAAGTGAATAACTTTTGGGAAACCTCTAGTTTAAATATTCTTGAAACCTTGGCTCAACTTGATCAAGAAGGCATACCTGATCTAGTTGACAATTTAATGTCAGCTCGGACAAATATCAGTGCCATTTACATTCGTGGCGCGATTAAAAATAATCCTGAAAAGGCTATTGAGCTCATTAAAGCCTATGAAGACGTTGAAGATAACGGTGAAGCCTTTGCTGAATTTGATTACCGATTAAATAAAGAGTTAGTGGTTGCTTCTGGAAACTCTATATATCTACTGATTTTAAATGGTTTTAGAGGCTTGTACTCTCGTTTAGGGACTCTATATTTTGCGCATCCTAAAGGTCGTGAAATTTCACGCGACTATTATAAAAAATTAATTGAACTAGCCAGCGAAAATAAATTTGATGAATCTATATTTGCCGTACGTAAATATGGTATTGAGTCAGGGAAACTTTGGCTAGAACTTAAAGATGACGTATTAAAAGAGTTATCAGAATAAATTATCTATAGTGATTAAAGGCAAGGGTTAACTTGCCTTTAATTATCTTCATTGCTCTCTCATTCTGGATATTGTGCAATAACTTCTTCATCCCCCTCTTCATTGTTCTGCACTAACTGCACGTTAAATTGCCATAAGGTGTATAAATGTTTCATTACTTCATCTTTTGAATCATCTAGCGGAACATTTTGGTGTGGTGTATATTTTAATGTTAGCGATCGGTCACCATCAATGTCAGCATTTGTTACCTGAATATTAACCTCTAGATTACTCAAATTATACTGTTCAGATAACGCGCTTCTTACTTTTTTGTAGCCACTTTCATTGTGAATAGCCGCCACGTCAATAAAATTTTCTTTTTCATCATCGTGTAAATAAAACAGCTTGAAATCGCGCATTAGTTTTGGTGATAAATACTGACTAATGAAGCTTTCATCTTTGAAATTTTCCATGGCAAAATGTAAAGTATCTAGCCAATTACTGTTGGCTATTTCTGGAAACCATCGTTTATCTTCTTCTGTTGGGTGTTCACATATTCTTCTAATATCTATAAACATATTAAAGCCTAACGCATAAGGATTAATGCCAGAATAATGAGGACTGTTGTAATTGGGTTGTGCGACAACATTGGTATGGTTATGTAAAAATTCCATCATGAACTTATCGGTGACTAGACCTTCATCATATAAATGGTTTAACAGTGTGTAATGCCAAAAACAGGCCCAGCCCTCGTTCATGACTTGTGTTTGTTTTTGTGGATAAAAGTATTGTGAGATTTTTCGAACAATGCGTACAATTTCTCTTTGCCATGGTTTTAGTAACGGCGCATATTTTTCAATGAAATATAAAATATTTTCTTGCGGTTCATTTGGAAATGTCGGTTTCTTATTCTTAGCATCACCTTTGTTTTTCGGTAATGTTCGCCACAATGTATTCACCTGCGATTGTAAATATGCTTCACGGTCCTTTTGACGTTGTAACTCTTCCTCTAATGATATTTTTTGTGGACGTTTATAGCGGTCAACTCCGTGATTCATTAATGCATGACAAGCATCTAAGCATGATTCAACCTCACTAATGCCAAATTTTTGTTCACATTCGCTAATGTAGTTTTTAGCAAACAATAAGTAGTCAATTATTGAGCTCGCATCAGTCCAGGTTTGGAATAAATAATTACCTTTAAAAAAAGAATTATGTCCGTAACAAGCATGTGCTATGACGAGTGCTTGCATGGTCATAGAATTCTCTTCCATTAAATATGAAATACAAGGATCAGAATTGATAACAATTTCGTAGGCTAAGCCCATTTGACCACGTTTATAGTTTTGCTCTGTTTGAATAAATTTTTTACCAAATGTCCAATGGTTATATCCAATAGGCATACCGACACTAGCGTATGCATCCATCATTTGCTCTGCGGTGATCACTTCAATTTGGTTGGTGTAAGTAGTCAATCGATAATGCTTTGCAACCCGTGCAATTTCAGTTTGATATTGATCAAGTAAGTCAAAATTCCAGTCACATTGGTCACTTAAGGGTTTACGTTTGTCCATTATTTGCCTCCTTTGCCATTATTTACTTAGGCTGCGCTACTCTGTTTTTTCTTGAAAAGCTCTCTAAAAACAGGATAAATATCTTCAACGCTTTTAATATGTTGTATTGCAAAATATTCTGTATAGGCTGCAATTTCTTGGTATTGCTGCCAAAGTGTTTGATGAGGTCGTTGTGATATTTCAATGTAACTAAAGTAGCGTGCTTTAGGTAGAATATGTTCAGTGAGTAACTTTTGACAACGAGGAGAGTCATCGGCCCAGTTATCACCATCAGAGGCCTGCGCTGCGTAAATATTCCATTCGTTTTCCTTATAACGCTCATCCATTATTTTAATCATTAAATCTAATGCACTTGAAGCAATAGTGCCGCCAGTTTCTTGCGAATAAAAAAACTCTTCTTCATCAACCTCTTTTGCTTGTGTGTGGTGTCGAATATAGACCACATCAATTGTTTTATAGGTGCGGGTGAGAAACAAATACAATAAGAGATAAAAACGTTTGGCAATGTCTTTAGTGGCTTGGTCCATAGATCCTGAAACATCCATTAAACAGAACATCACCGCCTTTGATGTAGGTAGGGCTTGTTTTGCATAGTTTCTAAAACGTAAATCAAAGGTGTCAATAAAAGGGACTTTACTGATTTTACCTTTAAGCATATCGATCTGATTGTTTAGGTCTTTAATTTTTTGGACATGATCATGTTTATCAGCCATTAATGCTGCTAAGGCAAGTTCAAGGACTTTCAACTCTTTACGCTTGGTTGATGTCATGGCAATACGTCTTGCTATTGATCCCTGTAGCGATTTTACAATATCTATATTTGAAGGGACGCCTTCAGCACAATAACCAGAGCGAACAGTCTTATAATCAATTAACGTATCTAATTGGTTCATTTTTAAATTTGGCAATTCAAGATCTTCAAAAAGTAAGTTCAAATATTCATCTTTAGAAATAGAAAAAATAAAATCATCATCTCCCTGACCAGTGTTACTGGCATCACATTCACCGCTACCTTGTCCTTGCTGCGGAGGAGGGCGTTTGATTTGATCGCCAGTTGAAAATTGGTCATTACCCGGGTGAACTCTATCTTTAACACCCCCTCTGCCCTGGTGAAAAACAGGTTCAGATAAATCTTTTTTGGTGATGGTAATGTCCTGACCACGATCAACATCAGTAACACTGCGTTTATTAATCGCTTGTTCAACGGATTTCTTTATTTGGCTTTTATAGCGTTTAATAAAACGCTGGCGATTAACCGTGCTTTTGTTTTTGCTATTTAAGCGTCTATCAATAAAATTCGCCATATTTTCCTCCTACTTTATTGGCTTTTTAAAACAATAAAGTACAAGTTAAGAAGATTTTCTTACGCGTAAATACCACTCTGACAGTAACCGCACTTGTTTTTTTGTATAACCTTTACTCATCATGCGTTCTATAAAATCGTCATGTTTTTGCTGGTCGTCATTCGATGTTTTGGTGTTAAAGGAAATAACGGGTAATAAATCTTCAGTATTCGAGAACATTTTTTTCTCAATAACCGTGCGGAGTTTTTCGTAACTTGCCCAGTTGGGGTTCTTACCGTTGTTATTCGCTTTAGCACGTAATACAAAATTGACAATTTCATTACGAAAATCTTTAGGGTTACTAATGCCTGCAGGTTTTTCAACTTTTTCTAATTCATTATTTAAGGCTTCTCGGTCGAAAAGCTGTCCAGTTTCAGCATCGCGATACTCTTGGTCTTGTATCCAAAAATCAGCATAAGTGACATAGCGATCAAAGATGTTTTGTCCATATTCAGAATAAGACTCTAGATAAGCCGTTTGAATTTCCTTGCCAATAAATTCTATGTATTGGGCTGACAAGTAACCTTTAATGAATTCTAAATACCGTTCGGCTGCTTCTTGGGGTAATTGATCTCGTTCAATTTGTTGCTCGAGTACATAAAATAAATGTACTGGGTTTGCGGCAACTTCTAAATGATCAAAGTTAAAAACGCGTGATAATATTTTAAAAGCAAAACGTGTTGATAGCCCAGACATACCCTCATCCATCCCCGCATAATCACGGTATTCTTGATACGATTTAGCTTTTGGGTCGGTGTCTTTTAAACTCTCGCCGTCATAAACGCGCATTTTAGAATAAATACTAGAGTTCTCAGGATTTTTTAAACGTGATAGTACCGAAAACTTTGCTAAGGTTTCTAACGTATCTGGCGCACAATGTGCATTTTTTAATTCACTGTTTTCGAGTAATTTTTTATAAATTTTTACTTCTTCAGAAACCCGCATGCAGTAAGGGACTTTGACCATATAAACGCGGTCTAAAAAGGCTTCGTTGTTTTTGTTATTTCTAAAGGTTTGCCATTCTGACTCATTAGAGTGCGCAAGCAAAATGCCATTAAAGGGCAGGGCTGATAAGCCTTCTGTTGGATTATAATTACCTTCTTGTGTTGCTGTTAACAACGGATGCAATACTTTAATGGGGGCTTTGAACATTTCGACAAATTCCATCATGCCTTGATTCGCTCGACACAATGCGCCTGAATAACTGTAGGCATCAGGGTCATTTTGTGAAAAGTGCTCTAATTGTCGAATATCAACTTTACCAACAAGGGCTGAAATATCTTGATTGTTATCGTCACCAGGCTCTGTTTTTGCAATGGCTATTTGATCAAGAATTGAAGGATATAACTTAACCACCTCAAATTTTGCAATATCACCTTGATATTCATGTAGCCTTTTAGCCACCCATGGCGACATAATGGTCTTTAAATAACGTTCTGGTATTTTATATTCTTTCTTTAATATCTTACCATCTGCATTTGCGTCGAATAAACAAAAGGGGTGGTCATTTACTGGGCTTCTTATGCCATTAGCACTGAGCACATAGATAGGCTCTTGCTGCATTAATGCTTTTAATTTTTCAGCTAATGATGATTTCCCTCCCCCCACAGGCCCTAATAAATAAAGAATTTGTTTCTGTTCTTCCAATCCTTGCGAAGCATGTTTAAGGTAGGCAACAATCTGCTCTATAGCGTCTTCCATGCCATAAAAGTCCTTAAAGGCAGGATAGCGAGCAATTACCCTATTAGAAAATATACGGCTTAAGGTAGGTTCATTTGAGGTGTCTATCATTTCAGGATCGCCGATGGCCTTTAATAAGCGCTCAGAAGCGGTGGCGTAAGCAAGTTTGTCTTTTTGACAAATAGCTAAAAACTCTTGAATACTAAAGTTCTCTTCTTTAGCTTCATCGTAACGTGATTGATAATGCTGAAAAATACTCATAACTGCCTCCATAAGGGAAAAAATTTGCAGATGAGTAAAAACTTACCGTAGTACAAAGTCGATATTGTTTAACTCATTCAAATAAGACCAAGAAACTATCGATAATCGCTTCAACAAGACACTAAACTTTGCATTGAAACGAGTATGTCTACCATTAAGTCTAGACGGTATTTTTTAAGGGAGAGAATAATTAGAGGTTTTTTTTGTAAGCAAAGAGGAAATTATAGAAATCTTTTATATTGAATTAAAAAAAAGGACACTTTTATTGAATTTTATGCATAAAAAAACCAAAGTAGATACTCTGGTTTTTAATAAAATTATTCATTAAAGGTTAATAAATCAATCTTTAATGAATATAAATTATGCGAAGTTTGCCACAGCAAAATCCCAGTTAGCTAATGCCCAAAAACCAGCCATGTAGCTTGGACGAAGATTACGGTAATCAATGTAGTAAGCATGTTCCCATAAATCTACTGTTAATAACGGTGTAACGCTCTCATCAGTTAATGGTGTTGCAGCATTTGAAGTGTTAACGATAGCAAGGCTACCATCTGCTTTTTTCACTAACCATGTCCAGCTTGAACCAAAGTTGTTGATTGCACTTTCAGTAAATTTTGTTTTAAATTCAGCGAAAGAACCAAAGCTTGCATTGATCGCATCAGCTAAAGCGCCTGTTGGTTCACCGCCGCCGTTAGGGCTTAAGCTGTTCCAGTAGAATGTGTGATTCCAAATTTGTGCTGCATTATTGAAAATGCCTGCTGATGAAGTCTTTACGATGTCTTCTAAAGACTTGCCTTCAAAATCAGTACCTTCAATTAATCCATTAAGCTTTACAACATAAGTGTTGTGATGCTTACCGTAGTGAAACTCAAGTGTCTCAGCTGAAATATGTGGTACAAGTGCATCTTGTGCATAGGGTAATGCGGGTAATTCAATAGCCATTAGTTTCTCCAGAAATGGGTTATACAAATTTATTTTTGCGCAAAAATAAAGAAGTTGTGTGCTTTTATTTAAAAACCAGTTAAAACCTAGTAAACTAGTCAGGTATTATTAAAGCCTGACTAGTGTACCCATTTATATAGGTTTTGCCAGTGTAAATATCAAGCCTGTTATTGTTTATTCTACTAAATAAGTGCTTTTTAGTCTTTATTACCTTGATTATTTTAGTGTCAGACTCCATTAATCAAAGTAATAAACACTAAATTTTATATTGTAAAGATCGAGGTTTTTTCGGTCGTAATTAGAGGTATCCCATGGAAACTATTGAACGTATCAAAGAACAACTTTCTGAAAACACTATTTTGCTTTATATGAAAGGTTCTCCTAAATTGCCTAGCTGTGGCTTTTCTTCACAAGCATCACAAGCACTAATGCAGTGTGGTGAAAAATTTGCTTATGTTGATATTTTACAAAACCCTGATATTCGTGCCGAATTGCCAAAGTATGCTGATTGGCCAACATTCCCACAATTATGGGTTGACGGTGAATTAGTCGGTGGTTGTGACATCATTATGGAAATGTTCCAACAAGGTGAATTACAAACCTTGATCAAAGAAGCTGCAGAAAAAAATAATTCTGAAGAAAAAGCTTAATATCATTTTAGAAACTGACGTTAGCTAAATTTTTTATTAAAAAAGATGAAAAGTAAGTTGAAAATCACCTTATCGTCTCAATAATAGATGTACGTCAGTTTTATGATTTAAATCAATTTAATAAAAATATTGGAGAAAAAAATGAGTGTATTAGTTGGCCGTGCAGCACCAGATTTTACTGCAGCAGCAGTTTTAGGTAGTGGCGAAATTGTTGATAGCTTTACGTTATCGACAGCAATTAAAGGTAAAAAAGCCGTAGTGTTTTTCTACCCTCTAGATTTTACTTTTGTTTGTCCGTCTGAGTTATTAGCTTTTGATCACCGTATGGAAGAATTCAAAAGCCGTGGTGTTGAAGTTATTGGTGTTTCTATCGATTCACAATTTTCTCATAACGCATGGCGTAACACTCCAGTAAACGAAGGCGGTATTGGCCCGGTACAATATACTTTGGTTGCTGATACAAAGCATGAAATCTGTAAAGCCTACGATGTTGAACATCCTGAAGACGGTGTTGCATTTCGTGGTTCTTTCTTAATTGATGAAGAAGGTAATGTACGTCATCAAGTGATTAACGATTTACCATTAGGTCGTGACGTTGATGAAATGATCCGTATGGTTGACGCATTACAATTCCACCAAGATCACGGCGAAGTTTGTCCAGCTGGCTGGAATAAAGGTGATAAAGGTATGACTGCTTCTCCTGAAGGCGTTGCATCTTACTTAGCAAACAATGCTGACAAGCTTTAAGATAAAAGCTTAGGCTTTAGTTAGCCGATGTAATCATTAAAAGTAATAAAAAAACCGCTTAATTGCGGTTTTTTTATGTTCAGGAAGAACGGTATGTCACGGTGCCAAGGATGGCAAAGAGTGAAGATGTTCAGGAAGAACGGTATGTCACGGTGCCAAGGATGGCAAAGAGTGAAGATGTTCAGGAAGAACGGTATGTCACGGTGCCAAGGATGACAAAGAGTGACGATGTTCAATCCCGTCATACTGAATTTATTTCAGTATCTGTTTTTTGTTTTTTCAAAGACGAGAACCTCAAACAAGTTCAGGATGACGGTGCTTTTTGTGAGTTTTTTTTAAGTATATAAATTACTGGCTCCTGATCCCGTCATGCTGAATTTATTTCAGTATCTGTTTTGTTTTGTCAACGACGAGATCCTGAAACAAGTTCAGGATGACAGTGTCTTTGTGAGTTGTATTTAAGTATATAAATTACTGGCTCTTGAGGTCGTCATGCTGAATTTATTTCAGTATCTTTTTTTTGTTTTGTCAACGACGAGATCCTGAAACAAGTTCAGGATGACGGTGTCTTTGTGAGTTGTATTTAAGTATATAAATTACTGGCTCTTGAGGTCGTCATGCTGAATTTATTTCAGTATCTGGTTTTGTTTTGTCAACGGCGAGATCCTGAAACAAGTTCAGGATGACGGTGTTTGTTGCGAGTTTATTTCAGTATTAGGGTAACGGTGGCTTTATTAAAGAGGATAAATAATAGAAAGTGACAGTGTTTAAAATTAAGCTAATCAAAAGTTGAAAATCAACCTACACTTAATTTATCACCTTATTGATTTCTGGAATCGTTTTGTTTGTACCTAAGACGCTTTATGAGAACTTACCGTTCGCGTATTTTATTGTGAGTGGTTATTTACTTGCCTTTAATATGACATTGCCTATGCTTATTTCTGCGGGACTATTCTACAGTGCTGCTTGTGTTACATTAGTTACTCGTTCGGCTCGTCGAAGACTCGATAAACAAAAAAAACTCGGCATAAAAAATAAAACACCTGAACTCTTCTATGAATATTTACCCTATATTTACAACGTTATTGGGGTATTTACTCTGATGGTCACCAAAAATTCACTCTTTCAATTTTTTGCATTCACTTTGATAGTTTTAGCGGTTAGAAATCTATTGTGCCGACATAATAACCGCAGTAGCTCAGCTAAATTATTTTAATCGCATGTCGTTGTATCACTATCTTGTTGTTCTTCATCGGCTATTGCTAGGGGCCACCCCCCCATTTTTTGCCATTTATTAACAATAAAACAAAAAAGCTCAGCGGTTTTTTCGGTATCGTATAATGCCGAATGAGCCTCACTGTTATTGAAGTCTAACCCTGCGGCTAAACAGGCTTTTGCAAGAACAGTTTGTCCAAGCGCTAAACCAGATAATGTTGTGGTATCAAAGCTAACAAAAGGATGAAAGGGTGATCGCTTTATTAAACAACGTTCAACGGCTGCATTGACAAACCCCAAATCAAAAGCGGAATTATGAGCAACCATAACGGCACGCTGGCAGCCGGCAATTTTCATCTTTTTTCTAATTAACTTAAAAATTTCTGTTAACGCTTTGTTTTCATCAACAGCACCACGTAATGGGTTTGTTGGGTCTATGCCAGTGAACTCTAATGCCGCTTGCTCTAAGTTGGCGCCTTCAAAAGGTTCTACGTTAAAGTGAATTGTTTCATCAAGAGAGAATTGACCTGTACTTTCATCTAGCGATAAAGTTGTTGCTGCTATTTCCAATAAAGCATCAGTTTGTGAATTGAAACCTGCTGTTTCAACATCGATGACTACTGGGAAATAACCTCTAAAGCGCTGTGCAAAAGCACTTTTAATATTTTTATCAGCAGAACTCTTATTTTTAGTATCAGGATTTATACTCATGTTTACATCTTTTTTAAGTTAGCATTCAATTTCAAGGCGTAAATTATCGCAGAAAAAAAATATAAACTCTATGCGAACACTATGATGAAGCTTGAAAGTTATGAAAATATTGCTGATAACTGCTAAAGTTATAGAATATTGGGTCGATAACAGATAAGTGGCAAGATAAAAGATAAATATTTTATGAAAAAAACTATCATCACATTATTATTATGCGTATTTGTTAGCCAAGCTAATGCTGGTATTCGTCAGTATGGTGCTGACTTAGAACACGCTAATTGGCAGTTAACTAATAACTCTAGGCTAGAGTGCACTTTATCACACCAAATACCTAATTATGGTGAAGCAAAATTCTATAGTACGGCAAGCCGTAAAATGAATATGGAATTTGAACTCGATATGATGCGTTTACCCGATACTTATTCATTAGCAGAAGTTCGTTCTGTTGCGCCTAATTGGCGCCCTGGAAAAAATGGTCGAACTATTGCCAATATGAAACTTCATAAGCAGTTTGCGCCAAGTCTACCGAAAAAGGTTGCTTGGAATATGCTTAATGAATTAGAGCAGGGCATGAACCCAACGTTTTACTATAACGATTGGTATAGCGACAACGACCTTATATCTGTTGGTATATCAACGGCAAAATTTAATCGTGCCTATCAAGAATTTATTGGTTGTGTCAGTAACTTACTTAATTACAATTTTGATGACATTTCTTACACAGTATTAAATTATCAATTTGGTGGTGAAAGCTTAACTAAATCATCTAAAAAGCGTTTATCGATGATCGCAGAGTACCTTACTTTAGATCAAAACTTAGAGTTGGTGCTTATTGACGGTTATACTGACAGTTATGGTGGCAGAAACGATAACTTGAAAATATCGAACCGCCGAGCAAACACGATTCGTGAGCATTTTGTTAAAAATGGTATTGACCCTAGTCGAATTGAAGCAAAAGGTTATGGCGAAAAACGTCACATTGCTGCCAACAATACCGTTATTGGTCGTGCACAAAACAGACGTGTTGTTATTAGAATGGAACAACCGTAAAGACGAATGTACTGCAAAAAAATTATTTTATAAAGAATCAGTTGAATAGGCTTGTTGGTTATCTTAACCTATCAACCTATTTTTTTATTGGATCTTCCATAATGCGACCATTGTTTAAGTCTTTATTTGCACTATTGGTTTTATCGAGCTTTACAAGTTTGGCAAAAACCAATGATGCATACACCTATGCTAATTACGACCAAGTAAAAACAACCCATATCTATTTAGATCTAGCGGTTAATTTTGATGAAAAATCACTCGCTGGTTTTGCAGAATTATCGTTAGAGTGGTTAAGTAAAACTTCGCAGCCTATTATTCTCGATACCCGAGATTTAATCATTGACCGCGTTATGGCTCAAACTGAAGCAGGACAATGGCGTGGGGTAAGTTTCACCCTTGCTAATCGTGATAATGTGTTAGGTTCAAAACTCACCATAAACAATACTTTTAAAGCACAAAAAATTCGTGTTTATTACCAATCAACTGAAAAAGCGTCAGGTTTGCAATGGTTGTCAGCTGAACAAACAGCAGGTAAAAAGCATCCTTTCTTATTTAGTCAAAATCAAGCGATTCACGCACGTTCATGGATCCCGGTGCAAGACACACCTAGTGTTCGCGCAACTTATAATGCTCGTATTACTACGCCTGATAATTTATTAGCGGTAATGAGTGCTAATAACGAACCTAATACCACTCGTGACGGCGATTATTTTTTTAGTATGCCGCAAGCAATCCCTGCTTATTTAATTGCAATTAGTGTCGGCGATTTAGAATTTAAAGTGATGAGTAAGCAAACGGGGATTTATGCTGAAGCCAGCATTTTAGAGGCAGCGGTTAGTGAGTTTGACGATACACAAGCGATGATTGATGAGTCAGAAAAAATCTTTGGTCCTTATCGTTGGGGGCGCTATGACTTACTGATATTACCGCCTAGTTTTCCTTTTGGTGGTATGGAAAACCCACGTTTGTCTTTTATTACCCCAACAGTTATTGCTGGTGATAAAAGCTTAGTCAATTTAATTGCTCATGAACTCGCTCATTCTTGGTCGGGTAACTTAGTGACTAATGAAAGTTGGCGTGACTTATGGTTAAACGAAGGTTTTACCAGTTATGTTGAAAATCGTATTATGGAAGCGGTATTTGGTGAAGACCGAGCCGTTATGGAACAAGCGCTTGGTGCACAAAGTTTAAATTATGAAATTGCTGAATTAGCGCCGGGTGATACTCAGCTTTATATCGACCTTAAAGGGCGTGACCCTGATGACGCATTCTCAGGTGTTCCCTATGTCAAAGGTCAGTTGTTTTTAATGTTTTTAGAGGCTAAGTTTGGTCGAGATAAATTTGATACTTTTATTTTAGATTACTTCAACAGCCATGCCTTTGAAAGCTTAGGTACTGCCAATTTTGTTATTTATTTGAAAAAGAATCTTACTGATAAATATCCAAATATTGTCAGCGATAAAGAAGTTAATGAATGGATTTATGAACAAGGATTACCTAGTTACGCGCCGCAGCCTACATCAAGTGCATTTACCACTATCGATAGTCAAATTAATAGTCTGTTAAGTGATAAAATAACGTTAGAGCAATTACCAACTAAAGCATGGACCTTGCATGAATGGCTGCATTTTATAAATAACTTGCCGGTAACATTACCGACTGAGCGGATGAGTGCACTCGATAAAGCGTTTAACCTTACCGCTAGTACTAATGCTGAAATTGCGCATGCTTGGTACTTATTAGCCTTAAGAACCGGTTACGATACTGTTTACCCTGCGATGTCAAAATATCTCATTGCTATCGGTCGTCGTAAGTTAATAGTACCGCTTTATAAAGCGTTAGCTGAGACACCTGCAGGTAAAGCTTGGGCACTTAATGTCTATGAAAAAGCGCGCCCTGGTTATCATGGTTTAGCGCAAGGCACTATTGACGATGTCTTAAAAGCTAAATAACATTCAACTAAAATGACAAAATAAAAACGCCATGTTAACATTTATTAACGTGGCGTTTTTTATGTGATTTGTGATGTTTATATTATTTATTGCTGCTTTCTTCAACGATCACATCAACTTGTCGTAGCTGGTTTTGCTGTGAAATAACAACTCTGATGCTATGTTGTTTTTGGTTAAAGTTTACTGTTAAACGGCCACGTTTTCTTTTTTGGCTTAACGCTTGCCCATATTCTTTTAGATAAAACTGGATAACTTCCTCTTCAGTACTTTTTGTAAAATAGTTGATAACTGCAGGTGTCTCATCGGTAAATTCAGCAAAAACTCGCGCATCACTCATGGCCGCTATGGTCACCATTGCTGTTTCTTCTGCAATAGCAAAGTTGACGTTTATCAACATAAAAGCGACTAATAATGTTCTGAAGGAACAAGCTAATCGACTTGATAAATTTACGGTACTTAGGTTAAACATAATATTTGATCCTTTAACGGGCTTAGCTAAATCTAGTGTGTTGCTAGGTAATTATCAAGAATATTGTTAATAATCTAATCATTACCGCGATATAAGGTATTGTTTAAATAACAAATTATAATAGCGGTAATAAGTACCTAATCGTATAAATAACGCTAACTAACTGATTAATAATTAATTAACATGAACGGTCAACAAAATCATCTCGAAAGTTCATTAGGTATCAACAAAGTCATTTCTGTAATGATCAACCCATAGCGCGGTTGCACCACATATAGCGACAGGCATGACCACTAGATTAATAATAGGGATCATTGAAAATACTGCCGTTGTGATACCAAAGCTATAACTTAATCCTTGCTTTTGTTTGAGTGCGTAACGCATTTCATTAAAGTCAATTTTATGATTATCAAATGGATAGTCTTTATATTGAACGGCCATCATCCAAGCTAAAAATAAAAACCAAAATATTTGTCCTATAACTGGCAGTATCCAATAAAGAATAAAAAAACCAATAGCGCGCGGTAAATAATAACGTAATTTACACCATTCTCTTGATAACGTGCGAGGTACATCTTTTATAACATCTAGGATTGAAGCGGGTGGTATTGTTTTACCACAGAGTAATAATTCCATCTTTTCTGATAGCAAACCATTAAAAGGTGCGGCAATCCAGTTGGCGACTGAACTAAATATAAAAGAAAACATCACTAACAAAAATAATAAAGCGACTGGCCATAAGAAAGCACTTAACCAAGACAGCCAACCAGGAAGCCAGTTATCGAGCATGGTCATATAGGTATCAAGTTCTAAAAATAGACCATAAAAGGCGACACTAAATAAGACTAAATTAACCACTAGGGGTATAAATACAAAACGGCGAATACCTTTTTCTCTGATTAATTCAAAGCCCTTAATAAAATATCCAGCACCACTGTTAGCTAACGGTTGATTAATAATTGTATTCATTGGCTGATTTTTATCCTTACATGCTGTTTTAACTGTGATTATAAAATAAATTGATAAATTGAACAGATGTTTCATGTTACAAAATATAGATAACTCTGATAAAATTTTACTGCCGAGTATTATCAAAGTATAACAATAAAAGGTTTCTGTGTTTTATGCGTTTAAAGCATATAAAACTTGCTGGTTTTAAATCGTTTGTTGACCCGACCAAAGTGCCATTTGAACAAAGAATGACAGCTATTGTTGGGCCAAACGGTTGTGGAAAATCGAATATCATTGACGCTGTTCGTTGGGTACTTGGTGAAAGTTCAGCGAAAAATTTGCGTGGTGATGCTATGACCGATGTCATTTTTAATGGCGCAGCAACACGCAAGCCGGTCGGACAAGCATCTGTTGAATTGTTATTCGATAATATTGATGGTCGCATACAAGGCAACATGGCCGATCGTAATCAAGTTTCTATTCGACGCGTTATAAATCGTGATAGCCAAAATACATATTATTTAAACGGTAGTAAATGCCGCCGTCGAGATATCACCGATATTTTCCTGGGTACCGGTCTTGGTCCTCGCAGTTATGCGATTATTGAGCAAGGTACTATCTCAAAACTTATTGAATCTAAGCCGCAAGAGTTACGTGTTTTTATTGAAGAAGCTGCGGGTATTTCTAAATATAAAGAACGCCGCAGAGACACTGAAAATAGGATCAGACATACGCGTGAAAACCTTGAACGCTTAAACGATATACGTGTTGAGCTTGGTTTACAAATTGATAAACTGCATCAACAGGCAGAAGCCGCTAAACGTTTTAAAACGTTAAAAACTAGAGAGCGTAAATATAGAGCTGAGTTGACTGTTTTAAAATGGCAAAAATTTGATCAACAAGCTAACGAGCAAAAACAACAAGTAAGTCAATATCAAACAGAAATAGAAGCTTTGATTGTTGAACAGAAAAAAATCGATATCCAATTGTTTGATGCGAAACAAAAAGTGACCATAGGCGGAGAGTCTAGCGGTGAGCTCCATCAACAAAAATTACTATTAAGTAATGATATTGCTCGTGCAGAACAAAACATCAAACATTTAAAGCAACAAAAACAGAAAGCTCAACACGATAACAGTGTTACCCAGCAACAGCTGATTAATGCACAACAATTGGTACTAGCCGAGCAAGAACAGCTCCAAAAAAGCACTTTAAAAATAACAGAACACGTACCTGAACTTGAACTCATAGAGCAGCAACTGCTTGAGAGTCAAATTCAGTTAGAAGGCTATATTGAACAGCAGCGAAATGAGCATAAGCAATGGCAAGCTTTACAGCGCCAACACCAAGATACAAATGATCAACAGCTGAGTGTTAATCAGCGAATCTCTCAGTTAAGTGAGCAGATAAGTCAGCAGCAGCAGCGCCAACAATCATTAACACATTTATTAGTCAGTTTAACCAAAGAGAGTATCAGCGAAAATGTCGAGAGTACTGTTGAGCTTAGCAACAAGCTACTTAAGCAAGAAAAACACCAGCAATCTTTACTAAAACAATATAAAGATAATGAATCAAAGCAACTCGTACTTGTTACCCAAATCAGCCTAGCCTCGAAGCAGCAAGCACAGTACAGTGGTGAAATAGCAGCATTAAAGCTTTATTTACAGCAGTTACTGATACAACAAAATCAACAAGCAGGTTGGCGCATTAAACAAAAAGAATGGTTAAGTGTGCGCGGGCAAAAAGTGCTTGGCGCTGTTTTTCAATTATTAACCGTAGAAACAACCTGGCAGGCAAGTGTCGAATTAGTGCTACATCATTGGTTACAAGGCGAGTTGGTTGAATATTTCCCCACAGAAGTCACCATTGAACCACTATTTTTAGTGCTAGATCAACAAATAAACAAGACTAGTGCGACTCGTTCAGTGAAAGCAACAAGCGGTACCTTGGCTGAAAAAGTTAAAGGTTTACCGGCAATAACGGCCTTGCTAAATAATATTTTTATTGCCCAAGATTACCAACAAGCGCAACAGATAATGTTAACGCTTGCTGATCACCAGTCAGTCATTTGCAAAGATAGTACTTGGTTAAGTCGGTATTTTCTGCGAAAAGGAAGCGCTGAAAATTTTGATGCCTTGCTACAGTTAACGGATAATATCAGCCAGACCTCAGAAAAAGTGACTGAGTTAACATTTAGTATTCAAGCATGCCAGGATAAAGAAAGTCAGCTGATAAAAAGCAAAGAACAACTTGTGAGTGACGCTAAGATACTTAAAACGGCAATCGAACAATCTACTTATCAAGTTCAGGCTTTACAGCAAAAAATTGCTTTGGCTAAACAAGCCTCAGAGCAACGCGATAAACAAAGCAGCCTTTATCAACAAGAGCTAACAACGCTAGAAAGTTTACTGAGCCAAAACAAAAAATTATTATCAGTACAAGAAGATGCGCTTACAAAACTACCAAAGCATGATGCCGAACAGCTTATGCATATCAGCAGTGCACAAGAGAGTTTACAAAGAAAAATTCAAGACAGTCAAGAAAGTACCCAAAGGTTTCATCAACAAAAACATCAGCAAGCGTTAATGATTGAAAAATTGAATCATGAGCAAACTCAAGGCCAATTATCATTGGTTCGTGCGCAAGAAAGTATTCAACAACTCACCAAACAACAACGCATGCATCAAGAAATCGTTGAAGAGTGTGCATCGCCGTTGCAAGTTGATGAGCAAAAGTTACAAGCATGGCTAATCGACGTTGCGGAACTTAATGAAAAAATAGCAAAGATACAGCACGATACAACAGACTCTAAAACACTGATTAGTGATGCAGAATCAAAAGTTCAGCAACTCACTAGAAATATTAACAGTAAGAAAGAGCAAATTAATGCTGTTCATTTAACTGCAGAAAGTTATCGTTTACGTGCTGATGCGGCACTCGAGCAACTTAATGAAATGCAACAGAATTTATTGGCGGTGCAAACCGCTATGCCAGATCAGGCAAAAGAGCCTTTATGGCAGGCTCATATTGTTAATTTAGGTAAAGATATTAATCGTTTAGGGGCAATAAATCTTGCAGCAATTAATGAATATCAAATACAATTTGAGCGAAAGACCTATCTTGATCAACAAGATGAAGATTTAATCCAAGCGATTAATACGTTAGAATTAGCTATTGCTAAGATAGATAAAGAAAGCCGTCACAAATTTAAAAATACCTTTGAAAAAATTAATAGTGATCTTAAAGCATTATTTCCTAAGGTTTTTGGTGGTGGTAGTGCCTATTTAGCCTTAACAGATGATGATATGCTTGAAACGGGTGTTACTATTATGGCTAGACCGCCAGGTAAAAAAAATAGCACGATTCACTTATTATCTGGTGGCGAAAAAGCGCTGACCGCATTATCATTAGTGTTCGCAATTTTTAGGTTAAATCCTGCACCATTTTGTATGCTTGATGAAGTCGATGCGCCTCTTGATGATGCTAACGTTAGTCGTTTTTGTAACTTGGTGCGAGAGATGTCGCAAACTGTACAGTTTATTTATATCAGCCATAATAAAATAGCGATGGAAATGGCGAGTCAGTTAACCGGTGTTACTATGTTTGAACCGGGCGTATCAAAAATGGTAGCTGTAGATATTGATGAAGCAATCGCTATGGCTGAATTAGAATAAGTACAAAATTAAGTAAAGCTAAACCAAGCTGAAAATAGAATAATAAAAGGCTATCCGATGGAATATAATTTCAGAACTGCATTGATTGTTATCAGTGCTGTGGTGATCACGGCAATATTTGTTCATGGTTTTTGGACCATAAGAAAAAATAAAAACCCTTATAAGCTTAAAGCAAAGGCTGAAAAAGTTGAGCCTAATAACCGAGGTTTTGATGGCTCAGGCTTTGATCAAGATGGTGTTAGTAAGCCAAGAGTCGTTGAAAACTCACTTGGTGGTCAATCATATGATGAAGAGATGCCTATGCCATCGACAGCTGAATATGAAGAACAAGCTTCATCATATCGCGAATTTAGTGCCGAAGATGATGAACCAAGTTTGGGGGATATGTCTTCTTTTGATGAAACTTCTGCTAAAAAAGATAACAACAGTGCTGACTTACGTGATCACGATGTATCATTATTTGGCTCGGTTACCGCCAAAGAAGTGGCTGTTATTGAGAAAATTGAAACACCTGTTTATCAAACACCGATAACATCAGCTAAACAACCCTTAAAAACGTCGGCGCGTTTTACTGAAAAAGCGCCTGTTAAGCGAGACCAAATAGAGATAAATTTTGGCAGAGAAAGCAAGGAAAGTAAAAGCGCGGCCAAAAAAGAATCGATAATCCCTCAGCATAAAAAAGTGGAAGTTGAACCTGATGTACTGATTATTTCAGTGGTTATGTCTGAAAAACAGCAAATGTCAGGTGCCGCACTTTTACCGACATTATTAACATTAGGTATGAAATACGGAGAGATGAACATCTTTCACCGCCATCAAGATAATGCTGGAAATGGTAAAGTTACTTTTAGTTTAGCAAACATCATGAAACCAGGCACATTTGATCTCGACAATATGGAAAGCTTTACTACACAAGGTATTAGCCTTTTTATGATGTTACCTAATGCGGGCGATGCTTCCGTCGTCTTTGAGCAAATGCTTAACGCAGCAAAGCAACTCGCTTTAGAATTTAATGGTCAATTATTAGATGACAAACGTAATGTTATGACCAAACAAACAGAACAACATTACGTGGGTAAAATTCGCGAATTTACGCGAAGAAATCTAATTGCCTCATCTTAAAATCAAACAAACTCTGACAGGTTAATTTATTGATTAACCTGTAATTTAAACTCTTTCAAAAGTAATTCATTCTTATGTCATCACCTGCTAATACGACTCGAGTACAAGAGCTTCATCAACTTATCAATCAATTAAATCATCAATATTACGACCTAGATGAACCCAGTGTTCCTGATGCAGAATATGATCGCTTAATGCGAGAACTTATTTCAATTGAAACAGCAGACCCAGAATTAAAATTACTTGATTCACCGAGTCAAAAAGTCGGTGGGCAAGCGTTAAAATCTTTTAGTCAAGTGACACACCAAGTACCGATGCTATCCCTTGATAATGTATTTTCTGGTAATGAATGGCAAGCTTTTGCTAAGCGTGTAAAAGACCGTTTGCTTTCAAAAGAAACTATTAAATACTGTGCCGAGCCAAAACTTGATGGTTTAGCGGTGAGTTTACGCTACGAAAATGGTGTTTTAGTGCAAGCAGCTACGCGCGGGGATGGCGCTGTGGGTGAAAATATCACGGTAAATGTTCGCACGATCAAATCGATACCTTTAAAATTAACCGGTGATAAATACCCTGATATATTAGAGGTTCGCGGCGAAGTTTTTATGCCCAAAGCCAGCTTTAATGCCTTAAATGCTAGTGCGCTTAAAAAAGGGGAAAAGATTTTCGCAAACCCAAGAAACGCAGCTGCAGGTAGTTTACGCCAATTAGACTCAAAAATAGCCGCTAAACGCAACTTAGCTTTTTATGTCTATGGTATTGGTTATGTTGAACAAGCATCAAGCCAAACATTAGGCGAACAGTGGTTAGAAAATTCACACTATCAACGTCTTTGCCAGTTAAAAACATTGGGTTTACCTATGTGCCCAGAAGTTAAGTTACTGAGTGACTCGTCAGAAGTCGCCAGCTTTTATCAATATATCATGCAAGAACGTGACAATTTAAGCTATGAAATAGATGGCACCGTTTTTAAAGTTGATGATATAGCCCTGCAAAAAAAATTAGGCTTTGTTGCACGAGCACCGCGCTGGGCAACTGCTTATAAATTTCCGGCACAGGAAGAGACAACACAATTACTGGATGTTGACTTTCAAGTAGGCCGAACCGGGGCTATTACTCCGGTTGCGCGTTTAAATCCTATTTTTGTTGGTGGTGTAACCGTCAGCAATGCGACCTTACATAATCAGGATGAGATTGAGCGCTTAGGTATCAAAATTAATGATTTTGTCACGATCAGAAGAGCGGGTGACGTCATTCCACAAATTGTCAGTGTTCAATTGCAAAAGCGTCCTGAAAACTCTCGTGACATCTTTTTTCCTATAACCTGTCCAGTATGTGATTCTGCTGTGGTTAAGGCTGAAGGTGAAGCCGTATTACGTTGTACGGGGGGCTTATATTGTGGCGCACAACGTAAAGAAGCGATTAAACATTTTTCGTCACGAAAAGCCCTCGATATAGATGGTTTAGGGGATAAATTAGTTGAGCAATTAGTCGACGAAAACTTGATTAAAACCCCTGCTGACTTATTTAAGCTAACGGAATTAGACGTGAGTACCATGGCTCGTATGGGTAAAAAATCGGCAGATAATTTAATTTCAGGTCTAGTAAAAGCAAGAACTACTACATTGCCTAAATTTATTTATGCACTCGGTATTCGCGAAGTAGGTGAAACCACTGCGACCAATTTAGCCAATTATTTTCTTAACTTCGCTGCAATTAAAGTGGCTAATGAAGAACTTTTGCAAAAAGTGCCTGATGTTGGGGCAGTAGTTGCTAAAAATATTACGCAATTTTTTCAGCAAGACCATAACATTGAAGTAGTCAGTGAGCTTGAAAGTATTATGTCATGGTCAGATATTGAAGTAAAATCTGCAGAACAACAGCCCTTGAAAGATAAAATATTTGTCTTAACCGGCACCTTGACACAAATGGGGCGCAACGAAGCTAAAGCAGAATTACAAGCACTGGGCGCTAAAGTATCAGGTAGTATCTCAGTAAAAACTGACTTTTTAGTCGCTGGCGAAAAGGCTGGGTCAAAGCTAACGAAAGCGCAAGACCTAGGGGTAGACATATTGACCGAAGACGAGCTGGTAACCTTGCTTGCAAAACATAAATAAGGTTATTACTGATTTCTAGGCGTTAAATAATAAATAGCCGGTTAAATAACAATCAATGCGTAAACAAATAACAGCATAGGTAAAGGTAAAATAACGGTAAAAATAATGGCCTCACACCATTCGATTGTTGAATAAAACTTTCGCCACGGTTTATTCTCTTGTTTATTTGATTGTAAAGTCACAAAGAAGAAAATAAAACTGGCTACCACTAAGGTTTGTAAAGCCGCAAATAAAATAAATATAGCGAACCACACCAAGACAATAGGGGTGCTTTGCTCAATTTGCTTACTTAACATAAAAAATAGTGCAAACGAGAAACCGCTCCACGCTAGTAATTTCCAGCGATATGAAGAACAAGTAATGGCAATATTATTGAATAGTGCTGGTGTTAACCGATATTTCATATAAATTCTAAAAAATGATAATTATTAATAATTTTGTCACGCTTGTTGCGGGACTTGCAAGTTCTAATAAATATTATCAATAAATTTTATTTTAACAGTCGAATTGTTTGCCAACATTCCTTAGAGTACCTGTTAGATTTCATTTGAAAATTTCACGTAAGGAAATATCGTGAATAATAAAGCTACCCTCTTATTAACACTTGCTGCGTTTATTGTTTTAGCAAACTGTGCAAAATCTTCAACTGGACGTAATCAAATAACGCTTTTCTCAAGTTCAGATCTCAATAAAATGGGTGCTAGTTCGTTTGAACAAATGAAGAAAAAATCAGCAGTGATATTGCGGTAAATAATTACGTACAATGTGTCGCGAAAGCAATCACTAAAAACGTGCCTAAATCTGCTCATAAAGGAGAGTGGGAAGTCGTTGTTTTTGACTCTGAACAAGTCAATGCATTTGCTTTACCCGGCGGTAAGATTGGTGTTTATACGGGGATTTTAAAAGTTGCCGAAAATCAAAATCAACTTGGGGCAATTATTGGTCATGAAGTTGGGCATGTTATTGAACATCATTCTAATGAAAGGATGTCATCTAGTAAAATTTCTCAAACAGGTATGGCTGTTGTCGATACGGCCCTATCCGTTGGAAATGTTGAAAACCGCAACTTGTGGATGTCTGGTTTAGGCTTAGGGTTACAATACGGTATATTAATGCCCTATGGACGTACCCATGAAAGTGAAGCTGATATAGTTGGACAAGACTTAATGGCAAAATCAGGATTTGAACCATCGGCAGCTATAAGTTTGTGGCAAAACATGGCTAAACTTTCAAACGGTTCACCACTAGAATTTATGTCAACACACCCATCAAATGAAACCCGTATTAATCAGTTAACAGAACATTTGCCTAAGTCCCAAGCTTATTATAAGGCTAGTAACGCACCCAGCTGTAAAAAACCACAGAATATTTAAAGACTTGTATAGAGTCTTTAGGCTCAAATACAGTAGTAATTGATTCTTCTGCCCTCTAATTGTAGAGACATTATTTTAATTATATTGATGGCTGGATTTAGTGACACAGCGACAAATGTGATTGGTTTTTGTTTAAACTGTTACATATCAGAACTTAAAATTGTAAAATACGCTATAGTCATTGGAATATAGTTGAATGTAATTTTCTGTTTTTCCTATTAACGTAGTTAACGCACCCTAAGGATTTGCGTATTATGATAAGTGCTGATCTGCACCCCGAAGAATTACAACGTATTGATGAATTACTCAGATATGAAGTATTAGACACTGAAGATGAAAAGGTGCTCGATGAACTTACACAGTTGGCTAGCGCCATTTGTGGTACTTCTATTTCTCTCATCTCTCTTGTCGACAAAGACCGCCAGTGGTTTAAATCTCGAGTAGGTCTTAATACTCAGGAAACGCCAAGGGATATCGCTTTTTGTTCACATGCTATTTTACAAGATGACATCTTTGAAGTACCTGATACCTTAGCGGATGAACGCTTTGTCGATAACCCGTTGGTAACAGGTGCTCCAGATATTCGTTTTTATGCGGGAACACCTCTGGTCAGTACAAACGGCATGCCTATCGGTACCTTATGTGTTATTGATACAGTTCCCCATAAACTGGATGAAAAACAACAATTAGCATTAAATACACTAGCAAAACAAGTGGTTAGCCAATTAGAACTAAGGCTGCGTAACCGTCAGTTAGAGCGAATGCAAGCAGATCAAGAAAAAACATTTGCCATTTTGTCTCATGATTTACGCTCTCCTTTTAATGGTATTTTAGGGTTATCAAAAATTTTGCATGAAAATGCAGACACCCTTGAGCCTGAGCTTATTGCTGAAATGGCTGATGGCATTTTAGAGTCATCACTGACTTTTTATCAGCTACTAGACGAAATTCTTCAATGGTCGCGTAATCAGTTAGGCGCGGTTCATGCTGAATTAAAAACGACCGCGTTAAAGCCTCTGATAACAGAAACGCTCGACTTGATGGCAGAAAGTTTCAATTTAAAAAAAATCAGTATTAAACTCGACATCAATGAAAATACTACTGTGATGGCGGACGTTAATTTAACAAAAACTATTATTCGTAATTTATTAGCAAACGCCATTAAATATACGCCAGAACATGGCAGTATCGACATTGAAGCTAAATCTAGTGATGGCCAGGTTAAACTGGTTATAACAGACACCGGTGAAGGTGTTCCTCAAGATATACAAGACCAACTCTTTATTGATTGTGTTGCTAGTCAGCGCGGTACTCAAGGTGAATCAGGTCATGGCTTAGGTTTAAGCTTATGTGGTGATTTTGCCCGCAAGCAGCGAGGTTATCTATCTCTAGATAAAACCTATACTGGTGGTGCTAAATTAATTCTTAATTTTCCAAAAACTGCTGAATAATAATTAACTAAACTAATGAGGATTTTAGCATAGTATACATCTTGAAAAAATAAAGACGGTTACCAAGCCCCATCTGGGGGCTTTATTTTGTTAACTGTTTAATAAACCTAAGCCATTGGTTGTTTAAATAGCTTTTTGCCTTCGGTTAATAAATGTTGAACGGCTGGATGTTTGACTTTACGTTCGGGAGAGATCAAGTAGTAATGTTCAGTTATATCATTGGTTTTGCCGATAATGCTCACGTTAAACTGTTCTATAACGTGAACTTCAATAATTGTTGGAGCACAAAAAACACCATAACCCTCCTGACCAAAATACTTAGTTAATATCGAATCATCAAACTCTCCAATAACTAATGGCGAGATACTCAATTGATTAAACCAAGAAAGTACACTTAAACGTTGATTTGTACCTTCACCAGCAATGAAAAATGATTGTCCATCGAGTGAGTGAGGAAAGTTAGCCTGTAATTTATCAGCCAAATTTTGGTGAGCAAAAAAGCTAAAACCGCTTTTTCCGATAGCATGGCTATATGCCTTTAATGGGGAAGTCTAGGCAGGGGAGTATCAGTTAATATCGCGTCTAATTTATTCATCGCCAACTCTCCAAGTAATACCTCTAAACTCGTTTCCTTACAGATTAATTTTATTGAACTATCCATGGTATAAATTTGCTTAAGGAAATGAAAAGAAAATACTTTTGCTATCACATCTGTAACACCTATTGAAAAGCGGGAAGCAAAATCTGCTGAGTGATTTTTAAGTGAATAAAGTAATTCGTCTCCTAAACTAAAGATTTCTTAGCTATAACTATAAGTCAAGCGTCCCATTTCGTTCAGCACTAAACGTTTCCCTTTCCGTTCAAATAACAGGTAGCCTAATTGATCTTCAAAAGTACTGAGTTGTGCACTCAACGTTTGCGGAGTTATATGAATAATTTTTGATGCCTGGGCAATACTGCCATGTTTTACTATCGCATTAAAATACTGTAGGTGGTGATATTTAGCTTTGCCATAATGTTCTCTTAATGATTTACCTATAGCTATTAAAAATAATAATCCTTAGATTTTTTGTCAACTTTTTTCTAATAAAGAGGTAACAACAATCAGCTTTTATTGTTTTATTTTTGGGTTGTAAAATATCTAGAAAGATAAAACTGCTTAGGTTAGGATGGTTAAGCACTCAAGTTGGCTATTATTGTAGTTTTTGTCATGACTTGCAGAATATTAATACGAGTGGTTATCGGGAAAATTAATTGAATTAAGGAATTTTAAAAATGAAGTTCACTAAAAATTTTATAGCTAAATTTATTTTCGTTTGTTTTTTATTGGCAAGTGGCTCAGTATTTGCGGACATTAAGTCTGAAATTATTAAATCGTGTAAAGCATACCAACAAGGTATCGACCGTAGTGAAATTAATCCATGCAAACTTTATATCGATGGGTTTATTGACTCATCTTTACTTTCAGAAAGTGCGGTAGTAAAACCAGAGGCGCTAATTGATAATCTTCGAGCGCCAGTCAGTGACTTTGTCAAAAGAGCCTACAACACTCGTGTTACAGCGAGGTCATCATTGACAGAGAAAGACGGTGATCATGCGTTTTGCATTTCTCTTGAAGAGGACCGAAAAAAAGTGGTCTCTAAAATAGCCAAGTCGATGAAAATTGATGACTTAGAGACGAAATCTTTGAAAGAGGTATTATTTGAAACATTAGTTTCAGACTTTCCATGTTGATCATCAAGGCAGATAAATAGCTGTCTAGCGGTATGTTGAGCACTTCGCTACTTTGGTGTTTTACTTATCGATAATCAGGTTATAACGTCTTATTTATTGCTGTTTAGTGCCGAGAAAACTATGTAATTAACTCGGCATTTTTATTGTTGCCAACAAACTTGAATTATTGCTCAATAACCAGTGATGCTTACTTAAATGGCTGTTATATCAGCAGACAGCTAATATTTAGTGCGTTGCGTAATTAAAAGTATGACAACTTTGCTTACCTTTGCTCTTCGCTTGGTACATAGCCGAATCAGCTTGTTGCATCAGTGATTCCGGTGAGCTAGTTTTATCTTTATTCCATGCCACTCCAACACTTGCGTGGCAATATAAAGATAACTTATCAATAATATAGGATTCGTTCATTTTAGTTAAAATACGCTCGGTTACCTCATTAATTTCACTAATACAAACAACGTCTTTTAATATAATGGCAAATTCATCACCCCCTAATCGAGTTACTCACTTAAGAATCTAGAAGAGAGTAACGCAAGCCGACTATTAGCAAGCTACTTAGTGATACGCCAAAAAGCAATACTGGCGACAACTAGCAAGATCATCGGATAAAAAGCACTTGATACCACTTCAATAGGTGATATTTTCAAGGTTGCCCCTAGCAGAAGAGCTTGCGCGCCATAAGGCAGTAATCCTTGGTTAATACAAGCGTAAATATCTAATAAGCTTGCCGAGTGTGCTGGGCTGACTTGTCCATCTTCTGCTAATTCTTTCGCTGTTTCACCAGTAACAATAATTGATACTGTATTATTTGCGGTAAAAAAGTTACAAGTAAATGCTAACGAAGCGATACCTAAACCGGCGGCACGTTTTTTATTGTTGGGGTTGAGCTTTCGCGCAAAGTGCTCAATTGCATGGGTTAGCGCGGCTAAGCCTCCTTGGCGTTTGATCAGTTCGCTTAAACCACCAATAAACAGCGAAAGAATAAAAATGTCTTGCATACTAGCAAAGCCAGCATTGATATCACTGACCCATGCCGATAATTGATAGCCATTGTCGTACATGCCTATTGCAGCCGCGAGGATAATACCAACAACTAATACTACAAACACATTAAGACCCATCAACGCTAACGTTAGTATCACCAAATAGGGTAATAAGCCAAGTACGTTAATATCTTGGGTTTGTTCATGTGGAATCGTTATTCCCATTGAAGCATAAATAATGAGACATAAAATTGCCGCAGGTACGGCAAATTTAAAATTGACTTTAAATTTATCTTTCATGTGCGCACCCTGACTGCGCGTCGATGCTATGGTGGTGTCAGATATTATTGATAAATTATCGCCAAAAATAGCGCCTGAAATAATACAGCCAGCAACAATTGAAGCGTCTAAATCGGCAGACTCTATAAAGCCTAATGCAACTGGCGCAATCGCAGCGATGGTGCCCATTGAAGTACCCATGGCAGTAGCAATAAAAGCCGCAACTAAAAATAAGCCCGGCAGTAGTAAGTAATCAGGGAAAAAAGATAAACCTAGCTGAACGCTAGCATCAACACTCCCGGTTGTCTTGGCAACTGTTGCAAAAGCACCAGCGAGTAGATAAATAACACACATAGTAATAATGTTTGCATGACCAGCTCCAGAAATAAATTGGCTCACTTGATCATTAATACTGTCTTTACCTAAATATATAGCCACTAAAATGGCTGGAATAATAGCGATGCTGGCGGGGAGTTGATAAAAAGCAAACTCAACGCCTTGTAAGGTAAGGACAATACCGGTGCCAAGAAATAAACCGAGAAAAACCCCAAAAGGTAACAGGCTAAGTAAACGTTTCTCTGGAGAAGAAATAACGATATCTTTATTCATAAAATTTATCTTTAACATTAAGTTAACGCTAGTCTATCGTAAACTAAATCGATAGCAAAATAATAACGAAAGCATAGCCATAACCGGAAATTATATAAAATAACCAAATGTCTTAAGTTCAAGCTACAGACCAGTAGCTGTTTATGTTATCCTATCGCGAATTTTTATCTAATTGCCATTTTACACAATAACTGTGTCGGCGAAAACATAAGGAATATCATGTCAGAGAATACATTTGAAACTATTGAGCAACGTGTAAGTTACGGCGTAGGTCGTCAATTAGGTGATCAATTACGCAATAACCCTTTTAAAGAATTTGACGTATCTGCTGTACAAGCAGGTTTGGCTGATGCTATTGCTAATTCAGCAAGCCAAGTATCAGACGAAGATTTAAATGCCGCGTTTTCTGTTGTTTCTAAAAAAATGCAAGAGTTAGAACAAGCCGCAGCTAAAGAAATGTCAGCTGAAGGTGAAAAATTCTTAGCTGAAAATGCTAAGCGTGATGAAGTAACTGTTACTGAATCTGGCCTTCAATATGAAGTTTTAGCAACAGGTGATGGCGAGAAGCCAACAGCAGCAAGCACAGTTCGTACTCATTATCATGGTACTTTCATCAATGGCGACATTTTTGATAGTTCTGTAGATCGCGGTCAACCTGCTGAATTCCCAATTGGTGGTGTTATCCCAGGTTGGACTGAAGCATTACAGTTAATGACCGAAGGTTCTAAGTGGCGTTTATACGTTCCTTACCACTTGGCATACGGTGAGCAAGGCTCACAAGGTGCTATACCACCTTATTCAACGTTAGTATTTGAAGTTGAATTATTAGCAATTGTTAGCTAATTAGTTTTTAAAGCCCTCCGTTGAGGGCTTTTTTATGCCCGTATGTTGTGACGCCATAGATGGCAAAGAACGACGAATACGCTAAAATGATAAAATATAAACCCGTAGTGATTAACCATGACAAAGCAATCAAGTAGGGATGTATGTTAGAGCAAGCACTGATCAAATTATTTAAAGATTATATTACTGCCTTTGAACATTGTGATTTAAAGGCAGCCCGCGCTTGTTATCATTTACCTTGTACATTACATACCCCTGATAAAATTGCTTATTTAGTGAATAGTGAAAGTTTTAATCAAGAGTTTAAAGATATCTTTACGGTTTTAACGCATGCAAAAACCCAAAAGATAATACCAACTTCAGCAAGTTATAATTATGCAGATAATTCGTCTATCGATATATGTGTTGATTGGGCTTTTTTTGATGACAAAGATCAAGTTTTTGCTGATTTTACCGCATTTTTTCATGTCGTTAAGATAGATGAGCAGTTTAAAATAATGAGTGTGGTTTCACACGATTTATCCAATAGTATTGAATTAGCATTGCCATTAGCGTTAGTACGCTAAAGTGATCTAGTAGATAAAATAAATTTATAGAGATTAAAATGAAAGTAAAAGTAGCCATTTTAGGATGCAGCGGCCGTATGGGCCGTAACTTAATTCAAGCAGCCGTTGAGCATAAGTCTATTGAACTTGTCGGTGGCACGGTTCGAGCGTCTTCATCGTTTGTTAATTTTGACTTAGGCGAACTCGCTGGTATTGGCGCTATTGGCCAAAAAACAGCAACTAACTTAAACGACTTACTCGATGCTGATGTTTTTATTGATTTTACGGCTATTGAAACCACTTTAGATAATCTTAAATGGTGTCAACAACATCATAAAGCACTCGTTATTGGTACTACGGGCTTCAGTGACGAGCAAGTGAGTATTATTGAAAAAGCAGGCGAACTTATGCCGGTGATTTTAGCGCCAAATACCAGTGTCGGTGTTAATTTAATGTTTAAACTACTAGAAGTTACCGCAAAAGCAATTGGTGACTATACTGATATAGAAATATTTGAAGCACACCATAGATTTAAGAAAGATGCTCCATCGGGTACCGCAGTAAAAATGGGGCAGGTTATAGCAGACACTTTAGGTAGAGACTTAAATAAAGTGGCTGTTTATGGTCGTGAAGGTATCACAGGTGAACGTGATAAAGAGACCATAGGTTTTGCGACAGTTAGAGCTGGAGATATCGTTGGAGAACACACCGCTTTTTTTGCTGATATTGGTGAGCGGTTAGAAATCACCCATCGCGCAAGTTCAAGAATGACTTTCGCATTAGGTGCTATGAGAGCCGCATTCTGGTTAAGTGAAGCAGATAATGGCTTTTATGATATGCAAGATGTTTTAGGCTTGAAGTAATTTATTTTTAAAGAAAACAGTTACTTTTGGCTGTTTTAACCGAATATTCAATTAAACGCTTAGTTTTTACAATTATCGCTAGACGAATATGTGATACAAGCGTAAAATAAGTGGATTTTGTCAAAAATTTAGTAGTTCTGTTAGTAATAACGAAATTTTTGGCATTTTTTATGGGTGTTTCATTAGGAAACAGCCGACACGTAATTTGTACTTAATGATGTTTTTTAGTTGCATCGTTAAGCTTCTTTCTTCTTTACGGAGGTTAAATTGACTAAATCTGCCATTTTAGTGCTTGAAGACGGCACTGTATTTAAAGGCACCGCTATTGGTGCAGACGGAGCGGCTGTTGGTGAAGTAGTATTCAATACTTCAATGACCGGTTACCAAGAAATTCTTACCGACCCATCATATGCAGAGCAAATTATTACCCTAACTTACCCGCATATAGGTAATACAGGTACCAACAGTGAAGATGAAGAATCAAACACTATTTGGGCAAAAGGTTTAGTTATTCGTGACTTACCGCTATTAGCGAGTAATTTTCGAAATGAACAGAATTTAAGCGACTACCTAAAGGCACGTAATGTTTTAGGTATTGCTGATATTGATACGCGCAAACTAACACGTATTCTTCGCGAAAAAGGCGCTCAAAACGGTTGTATCATGACACTAGATACAATGTCTGAGGCTGCAGAAACAGACGCTTTAGCCCAAGCAAAAGCATTTCCAGGTCTTAAAGGCATGGATTTAGCCAAAGTTGTTTCAACCAAAGAACAATATCAATGGACAGAAGGCAGCTGGGAATTAGGAAAAGGTCATATTACCCCTGAAAACTCGAAGTTTCATGTGGTTGCTTACGATTTTGGTGCCAAACGCAATATTTTGCGCATGTTAGTAGACCGTGGTTGTAAGGTAACAGTAGTGCCAGCACAAACACCAGCCGCTGATGTTTTAGCAATGAGTCCAGATGGCATATTCTTATCAAATGGCCCAGGCGATCCAGAGCCTTGTGATTATGCGATTTCTGCTATTCAATCATTTTTAGAAACACAAACGCCAATCTTTGGTATTTGTTTAGGTCATCAACTTCTTGGCTTAGCCAGTGGCGCGGGTACCATTAAAATGAAATTTGGTCATCACGGTGGCAACCACCCCGTGAAAGACTTTGAACGTAATGTCGTGATGATAACTGCGCAGAACCATGGTTTTGCGATTGATGAAAATAAAATGCCCGCGAATTTGAAAGTAACGCATGTGTCGTTATTTGACCAATCAATTCAAGGTGTACATCGCACCGATAAGCCTGCATTTAGTTTTCAAGGTCATCCTGAAGCAAGTCCTGGTCCTGCAGATGCTGCACCATTATTTGATCATTTTATCGATTTAATGAACGAAGCCAAAGCTTAGCCCTTAAACAAGATATAGAGAGAACTGAAAAATGCCAAAACGTACCGATTTAAAAAGTATCTTGATCTTAGGCGCTGGCCCAATTGTTATTGGTCAAGCATGTGAATTCGATTATTCAGGCGCACAAGCCTGTAAAGCACTTCGTGAAGAAGGCTACCGAGTTATTTTAGTTAACTCAAACCCTGCAACTATCATGACAGACCCTGAAATGGCCGATGCAACTTACATTGAGCCTATTCACTGGGAGGTTGTACGTAAGATCATTGAAAAAGAACGTCCTTGTGCGGTTTTACCGACTATGGGTGGTCAAACAGCTTTAAACTGTGCTTTAGAACTTGAAGCAAAAGGCGTATTAAAAGAATTTAATGTTGAAATGATCGGTGCAACAGCTGATGCGATTGATAAAGCTGAAGATCGTTCTCGTTTCGATAAAGCCATGAAAGCAATCGGCTTAGATACGCCAAATGCTGAAATTGTTCATACGATTGAAGAAGCACACGCCGCTAGTAAAATTTTAGGCTTTCCTTGTATCATTCGACCTTCATTTACCATGGGAGGCACGGGTGGTGGTATCGCTTATAACCGCGAAGAGTTCCATGAGATTTGTACTCGAGGATTAGATCTCTCGCCAACTTCTGAATTATTGATTGATGAATCATTAATTGGTTGGAAAGAGTATGAGATGGAAGTGGTTCGCGACAAAAATGATAACTGTATTATTATTTGTTCGATTGAAAACTTTGACCCTATGGGTATTCATACCGGTGATTCTATTACGGTTGCTCCAGCACAGACGTTAACTGATAAAGAATACCAAATCATGCGTAATGCATCGATTGCGGTTTTACGTGAAATTGGCGTAGAAACAGGCGGGTCCAACGTACAGTTTGGTATTTGTCCTGAAACTGGCCGCATGGTTATCATCGAGATGAATCCACGTGTTTCACGTTCATCAGCACTTGCTTCAAAAGCAACAGGTTTCCCAATTGCTAAGATTGCTGCAAAATTAGCGGTTGGTTATACGCTTGACGAATTAACTAACGATATTACCGGCGGCGCAACTCCAGCGTCATTTGAACCGACTATCGATTATGTTGTTACTAAAATTCCACGTTTTAATTTTGAAAAATTTGCTGGCTGTGAAGACCGTTTAACCACGCAAATGAAATCAGTTGGCGAAGTGATGGCCATTGGCCGTAACCAACAAGAATCATTACAAAAAGCGTTACGTGGCTTAGAAGTTGGCGTAAATGGTTTTGATTCTATGGTTGATGTTACTCAGCCGGGTGCTAAAACTAAAATTATGCACGAACTTCAAGAAGCTGGCGCTGACCGTATTTGGTATATCGCTGATGCGTTTCGCTTAGGTTTATCAGTTGATGATATTTATCGTTTAACTATGGTCGACCGTTGGTTCCTTATTCAAATCGAAGATATCGTTTTAGAAGAGGCTAAAGTTGCTGCCGGCGGCTTAAAAATATTAACAGCCGATTATTTACGTAAACTTAAACGTAAAGGCTTTGCTGATTCTCGCCTTGCTGATTTAATTGGTATAGCCGAAGCTGAAGTGCGTAAAAAACGCCATAAAGCTAATATTTTTCCGGTATACAAACGTGTTGATACCTGTGCGGCTGAATTTAGTTCAGATACAGCTTACATGTATTCAACCTACGATGAAGAGTGTGAAGCAAACCCAACCGATAAAGAATCAATTATGATCTTAGGTGGCGGTCCAAACCGTATCGGTCAAGGTATTGAATTTGATTATTGTTGTGTACATGCGGCATTAGCGTTACGCGAAGACGGTTATGAAACTATCATGGTCAATTGTAACCCTGAAACTGTTTCAACCGATTACGACACATCAGACCGTTTATATTTTGAATCAATCACTTTTGAAGATGTGCTTGAAATTGTTCGTATTGAAAAACCTAAAGGCGTTATTGTGCAATACGGTGGTCAAACACCGCTAAAACTAGCGCGTGCTTTAGAAGCAGCCGGAGTGCCTATTATTGGTACCTCTCCTGATGCAATCGATAGAGCAGAAGATAGAGAGCGTTTTCAACAAGCCGTTGAACGCTTAGGTTTATTACAACCAGAAAATGCTACGGTGACGTCATTAGAAGAAGCAATGGCGAAAGCTGAAGGTATTGGCTTTCCATTAGTTGTTCGTCCATCTTATGTTTTAGGTGGCCGTGCGATGGAAATTGTTTATGACCTAGATGATTTACGTCGATACATGACTGAAGCTGTTAGTGTTTCAAATGATTCACCGGTCTTGCTTGACCATTTTCTTGATGATGCGATTGAAGTCGATATCGACGTTGTTTGTGATGGTACTGACGTTGTTGTTGGCGGTATTATGCAACACATTGAACAAGCGGGTGTTCATTCAGGTGACTCAGCATGTTCATTGCCAGCTTATAGCTTGAGCCAAGAAGTCCAAGATGTTATGCGCAAGCAGGTTACCGACTTAGCATTTGAGTTAGGCGTTATTGGCTTAATGAACACACAAATGGCGGTTAAAGATAACGAAGTTTACATTATTGAAGTAAACCCTCGTGCTGCACGTACCATACCGTTTGTTTCTAAAGCGACATCTGTGCCACTAGCTAAAATTGGCGCACGTGTCATGGCTGGCAAATCATTAAGAGAACAAGGGATAACGAAAGAAATTATACCTCCATACTTTTCAGTGAAAGAAGTGGTTATTCCGTTTAACAAGTTTCATGGTAGTGATCCTTTGGTTGGTCCTGAAATGCGCTCTACGGGTGAAGTGATGGGCGTTGGTAAGACATTTGAAGAAGCATACGCAAAAGCTTGTTTAGGTGCTGGTGTATCTGTGCCTAAATCAGGTCGTGCGTTAATCTCTGTTCGTAACAGTGATAAAGTACGTGTGGTTGATTTAGCGAAACAGTTGGTCGCTTTAGGTTATGACGTCGATGCTACTCATGGCACAGCGATTATCCTAGGTGAAGCTAATATTCCATGTCGCTTAGTTAATAAGGTACAAGAAGGCCGTCCTCATATTCTTGATAGAATCAAAAATGGTGAATATAGCTATATTATTAACACCACAGAAGGTCGTAAAGCGATTGAAGATTCTAAAGTCTTGCGCGGAGGAGCATTGCGCTATAAAGTGGCATACACGACTACTTTGAACGCAGCATTTGCAACATGCCAATCTCATGCAGCTGATGATAGAAATACGGTAACATCAATACAAGAATTGCATAAGCAATGTAATTAATATTGAAGTATGTAAGGCATTTATTTATTATGAGATAAATACTTTATAAAAAATTGTTATATAAGGGTGGTTATACTTTTTAAGTAAGCCACCTTTATCATTTAAAAAGAAGAGAGAAATGACAAAATATCCAATGACACTTCTTGGTGCTGAACAGCTGAAAGAAGAGCTTAGAGTTTTAAAAACAGAAAAACGCCCACGTATTGTTAAAGATATCGCTGTTGCACGTGAACATGGTGATTTAAAAGAAAATGCAGAATACCATGCGGCTAAAGAAGAGCAGGGCTTTTGTGAAGGCCGAATTCAAGATATTGAAGGTCGACTGTGTAATGCTCAAGTTATCGATATCACTAAGATACCCAATCATGGCAAAGTGCTTTTTGGTACAACAGTTACCTTATTAAACATTGAAACTGAAGTTGAAGTTACTTATAAAATTGTAGGCGATGATGAAGCCGACTTTAAAACCGGCCGTATTTCATTAAACTCACCAATTGCCCGTGGTTTAATTGGTAAAGAAGTTGATTCTGAAGTTGAAATCACCATACCTGGTGGCGTTGTTGAATATGAGATTGTTTCAGTCGAATATATTTAATACGTAACTAGATTAAACCCAGTGACAAGAGACCAAGCCCATTATGAAAATAATGGGCTTTTTTATGTTAAGCCCTGTTATTTCAGTACCTAAATCAAAAGATCTTAATGTCGTCATGCTGAATTTATTTCAGTATCTAAGCATCTAAGTGACCAGTTCCCAAGGTCGTCATGCTGAACTTGTTTCAGTATCTAAGTACCTCAGTAACCAGATCCTGAAACGAGTTTAGGATGACGGAGTTTTTGTTATCTACAAAAAAGCAGTACCACACTATTAAGGTTGTCATACTGAATTTATTTCAGCATCTAAGTGACCAGATCTTTAGGACGTCATACTGAATTTATTTCAGCATCTAAGTGACCAGATCTTAAGGTCGTCATGCTGAATTTATTTCAGTATCTAAGTGACCAGACCCTAAGGTCGTCATGCTGAATTTATTTCAGTATCTCAGTATCTTAGTAACTCGTGACCAGATCCTGAAACGAGTTCAGGATGAAGGAGTTTTTGTTATCTAGAAAAAAGCACTACTAGACTATTAAGGTCGTCATGCTGAATTTATTTCAGTATCTAGGTATCTAAGTGACCAGATCCCAAGGTCGTCATGCTGAATTTATTTCAGTATCTAAGTACCTCAGTGACTAGATCCTAAATCGAGTTCAGGATGACGGAGTTTTAGTTATCTACAAAAAAGTATGAATAATTACAATCGTATTAATGACAAAGAAAGATGATGTTTATAAAACGATTACTATTAATTGTTATCAACTTTTCGTAGTATTTAATCAATGAAGAATATAGATTTTATGAGCTGATTTATCGTGGAGATAATATGAAAAAAATAGCATTTGTTGGTTTAGGCGTTATGGGCTATCCAATGGCCGGACATTTACAAAAGGCAGGCTTTGACGTTTGCGTTTATAACCGTACGACTGCGAAAGCAGAACAATGGGTGAAAGAGTTTGGTGGCTGTTTAGCTCAAAGTCCAAGAGAAGCCGCCCAAGGTTGCGAAATTGTCTTTTCCTGTGTTGGTAATGACAATGATGTTAGGCAAGTTGTTTTGGGGGATGACGGTATATTCGCTGGCTTAGCTGTTGGCGCTATTTTGGTCGATCACACTACCGCTTCAGCAGAGCTGGCAAGAGATCTTGATGCTCTGGCAAAATTGGAAAACAAGCACTTTATCGATGCACCCGTATCCGGTGGTCAAGCAGGCGCAGAGAATGGTGTACTAACGGTTATGGCCGGTGGTGACTTGACTATTTTTGAACAAGTAAAACCTGTTATGGATGCTTATGCCCGTTTTAGTCAATTAATGGGGCAGGTAGGCTCGGGTCAGTTAGCTAAGATGGTTAATCAAATATGTTTTGTAAACACCGTACAAGGCTTAGCAGAGGGCCTTAACTTTGCTCAGAAGGCAGGTCTGGATACTGATAAGCTAATAGAGACTATTTCTAAAGGTGCAGCAGGTTCATGGCAAATGGATAATCGTGGTAAAACGATGTGTGCTAGAGAATTTGATTTTGGCTTTGCCGTCGATTGGGTGAGAAAAGACTTAGCTATGGCGTTCAGTGAAGCAGAAAAGATCGGCGCTGACTTAACCATTACTAAACAATTAGACGGTTATTATGAAGAGGTACAGAAAAAAGGCGGCAGCCGTTGGGATACATCTAGCTTGATCGCCCGTCTAGATGATTAACAAGTTAACTTGCTAGCTGTCTGACAATGAAGATAGCCAAAAACACTATTAGTCTATTTAACGTATTAAATTTAGTGTAAAAAAAAGCCTGCACGCATACAATTGCAGGCTTATCTTATGTGGCTCCTTAGCTCTTTCTTTAGCTATGGACTTGAACCAGGGACAAACGCTGACTTTATATAAGCACAGTCTGTTACTTTACCAACTGAGCTATTGAGCTTACTCAGATCATTAAATTTAGTGTAAAAAAAAGCCTGCAAATAATTGCAGGCTTATCTTATGTGGCTCCTCAACCTGGACTTGAACCAGGGACAAACGGATTAACAGTCCGTTGCTCTACCAACTGAGCTATTGAGGAATTGTTCTTTTCTAAAGCCACTTTAACATGCAAAGCCACTTATCTTAATTTGGCTCCTCAACCTGGACTTGAACCAGGGACAAACGGATTAACAGTCCGTTGCTCTACCAACTGAGCTATTGAGGAATTGTTTTGTTTGCCAAGGGTCTTGGCTAACGGGGCGAGATATTAAATGTCCGTGACGGAACTGTCAACACAAAATGTAGAAATAAATCATTATTTTGTTTGTTTGCTTGTTTTGTCGACACTCAGTCTGCTTTATCTTCAAGTTCAGTGCTTTTTTTACACTTGGGCTATATAAGTTACTATTACACAAAGTTATCCACTGAATCTGTGGATAACTTTGTGAGTTAAAGTGTAAAAAAGTATAACTTGGGTGAAGAATGCACGTTACAGCTAAATGGCTATATAAAAGTGATTTGTCTTTTCGTTTTAATAACAATGATTTAGCTTGTTTTGTTAACTACTTTACTATCTTAGTGTGATTTTTGTTCAATGTCAGTTTTTATACCCAATTGCAGTGAGTTATACAAAAGTAAAGATATTTCAACGTTATTATTTATTTCTTTTTAACATTAAATTTATATAAACAATTAAAATGAAGTTGAAATAAAATATATACATAGCGAGTCTTATCAGTATCTTTTACAATACTTTGCTATTTTCCTGCAAAGACAAGCAAAAGCTACCTTTAAATGACCGAAATAAATAAAAAGAAAAAAATCAATTTACTCGAAGACCCTGTTGCAGAAACCATTAAACGTATGACGATACCTATGATATACGGTATGGTTTTGTTAATGACTTTTAACTTGGTTGATACTTTTTTCGTTGGTTTACTCGGTACACAACCTCTCGCAGCAATCAGTTTTACCTTTCCTATTACCTTTACCGTGATTAGTTTAACCATAGGTTTGGGTATTGGCACGTCAGCCGTTATTGCCAAAGCCTTAGGTAAAGGTAATGATGACTCTGCAAAAAATTCGGGTACAGCAGCGATATATTTAGCGGCAATAATTGTCGGTATTATATCTTGTGTTGGTTATTATTTTATTGATGAAACCTTTTTATTACTGGGAGCGAGTGAAAGTTTATTACCGCTTATTCATCAATACATGGATATCTGGTTTATTGGCAGTATTTGTTTGATTGGACCTATGATAGGTAACGCTATTTTAAGAGCATCCGGTGATACCAAAACGCCAAGTATAATTATGGGTAGTGCCGGTTTAATTAATGCGATATTAGATCCTATTTTTATTTTTGGATTAGGTCCTATAACGGCCATGGGAATACAAGGTGCGGCTATTGCGACGCTAATCTCTTGGGTTTTTGGACTTTTACTGGTTTTATATATTGTTGGTATCAAGCGACAATTAATTCACACTACGCTGTTACCTTTGAAAACATTTATTGCGTCGAGTCGAGGTATTTTACATATCGGTTTACCCGCAGCGGGGGCTAATATGCTTACGCCAATAGCCGCTGCTATTTTAACCGCTATTGTAGCCAATTATGGTGAGTCGGCTGTTGCAGCCTTTGGTGTTGGCTCTCGTATTGAATCTATAGCTTGTTTAGTTGTGCTGGCTATGTCGATGACTTTACCTCCTTTTATTAGCCAAAATTTTGGTGCTGGTAATATGCACAGGGTTGAGAAAAGCTATAAAGCATCAATAAATTTTATCATGGTATTACAATTACTTATTTATTTACTATTGGTGTTAATTGCGCCATTTATCGCTGATGTTTTTTCTAAAGAACAAGCGGTAGCAGATATTATTGTACTTTTTATTTGGATACTTCCCATAGGTTATGGTTTTCAAGGCGTCATTATTTTAACTAATTCTTCTTTTAATGCACTTCATAAGCCTTTAGTCGCATTAGTGCTTAGCGCTATCCGACTTTTTGTTTGTTATGTGCCTTTAGCCTATTTAGGTAGTGTTTATTATGGTCTTGAAGGATTTTTTATTGGTGGAGTCTTTGGCAATTTTATTATGGCGATAATCTCATACCGTTTATTTGATAAACAATTTCCGCATGAACTTACCCAAGCAAAGGATGTTTCTTAATGAAATCAATGGATTTAAAGTCAGATTACACCCCTAATGGTGACCAACCAGCAGCGATTAAACAGTTAGTTGATGGTATTGGAGATGGCTTAGCGCATCAAACGCTATTAGGTGTTACTGGCTCAGGAAAAACCTTTACTATTGCGAATGTTGTTGCAACCTTAAATCGTCCAACAATGATGATTGCCCCCAATAAAACCCTTGCTGCACAACTTTATAGTGAGATGAAAGAGTTCTTTCCAAATAATGCGGTCGAATACTTTGTTTCTTATTATGATTATTATCAACCAGAAGCTTACGTGCCAACAACAGACACTTTTATAGAGAAGGACGCCTCTGTAAACGAACATATCGAACAAATGCGCTTGTCGGCTACCAAAGCTTTGTTAGAGCGTAGAGATGTTATCATTATCGCTTCAGTGTCTGCTATTTATGGTTTGGGTGATCCCGACTCGTATTTAAAGATGATGCTACACATTAGTGTTGGCGATATTATTAACCAGCGCGATATTTTACGACGCTTAGCTGAATTACAGTACAAGCGTAACGATGTCGCTTTTCAACGGGCAACTTATCGGGTGCGCGGTGATGTTATTGACATATTTCCTGCTGAATCAGATCGTTTGGCGTTACGTGTTGAATTGTTCGATGAAGAAATAGAACGCTTGTCGATGTTCGATCCGCTGACCGGACAAGTTGACCGCACGCTAGATCGAGTAACCGTATACCCTAAAACACATTACGCTACCCCAAGAGATAAAATTTTATCAGCGATAGATAAAATAAAAATCGAGTTAAAAGAACGAGCAACTTTCTTAAAGGATAATAATCGTTTAATTGAAGAGCAACGTATCGTGCAACGTACACAATTCGATATTGAAATGATGACAGAGCTGGGGTACTGCTCGGGTATTGAAAATTATTCTCGTTACTTATCAGGGCGTGGAGAAGGGGAAGCACCTCCGACTTTATTTGATTATTTACCTGACGATGGTTTATTAATTATTGATGAATCGCATGTCACCGTGCCGCAAATAGGTGCTATGTATAAAGGCGATCGATCTCGTAAAGAAAACTTAGTGAACTATGGCTTTCGTTTGCCATCTGCATTGGATAACCGTCCGATGAAGTTTGATGAATTTGAAGCGTTAGCGCCACAAACTATTTATGTTTCAGCGACACCGAGTAATTACGAGATTGAAAAGTCAGGCAATGAAATTGCTCAGCAATTAGTGCGTCCAACGGGCTTGCTTGATCCTATCATCGAAGTTCGTCCCGTCGAAACACAAGTTGATGACTTATTATCAGAAATTCGAAAACGTGTTGTGATACAAGAGCGTGTTTTAGCGACCACGCTAACCAAGCGAATGGCAGAAGATCTTACTGATTACTTAGATGAACATAATGTCAAAGCCCGTTATTTACATTCTGACATTGATACCGTAGAGCGTGTTGAAATTATTCGTGACTTTCGTCTAGGTAAGTTTGATGTGCTCGTTGGTATTAACTTGTTACGTGAAGGTTTAGATATGCCAGAAGTCTCCTTAGTGGCGATATTAGATGCAGATAAAGAGGGGTTTTTACGCTCAGAGCGTTCACTTATTCAAACGATTGGACGTGCTGCCCGTAATATTAATGGTCGGGCTATTTTATATGCAGCGAAGATCACCGGCTCTATGAAAAAAGCGATTGATGAAACTGAACGAAGACGTGAGATGCAACATCAATACAACCTTGATAATAATATTACGCCTCGGGGGGTTATTAGCAAAATTAGTGATGCACTTCATAATGGTACGGTATCTTCAAGTAACACCTTATTAAATGTAGCCGAGCAAGCTTCAGATTATAAAATACTCTCTATTAAAGATATTGATAAAAAAATTAAGCAGCTTGAAAGTGAAATGCTTAACCATGCTCAAAATCTAGAGTTTGAACAAGCTGCTAATTTACGTGATGAAGTGGCAAAATTAAGAGAACAGCAGTTATCTCGTTAAATAGATTTCTCATCACTTAAGCTCAAACATCATATATTGGCTGATGATGTTTGATACGGACTCACAATTACAATATGGCAAGCGGCTAATGTCATTGATTATTTTATCTTGAATATCTAAAGGAAACAGCATTAGCTGTTCAAGATAAAGATGTGCTTGAACTTCGTTATTATTATTAACGAATTCCACCAGTCGACTTGCATGATTCTTCCAAATAACACTCATATACATTACCTCAAAAACTAAATAACTTTATGCTCCTTTATTCATAAGCCATCTAGCGTTGATTAAGGGGAAGCTTGACTATCACACGATGATCTTACTCCATTAAGCTCAATTTAAGTTTAGAGTATCTCAGCGGAAGGGTTATATGTTTTAGGAATTAAAACCCTTTGTTTGCAACCTTTTTTTATAAGTAAGAGGTACTTTAGCGCTAACTATGTGATGTTTGATGATATTTAAAATTTTATAATCGCTGTAAACATCTCCATTAACGTCTATTTAAATCTCCCTCAGGTGTTTTCTCTCTCGATAAACGACCCTTTATCGCTTTATAAAGCGTGTTTTACTCTATCGTAGACAATAAAAAACCAGTCTAATGACTGGTTTTTTTAGTTTTACCTAGTGGTAAATATATACGCTATATAGGTCTATGGTTTAGTTGGACCTGCACCACTATGACTTACTGCGTTAGATACACTTGCCATTTTACCCGATGAAGCATGTTTCACACGATCTTCACTAGCAACGAAGTCCGTAGGAACTTCATTCATGGTGGTAATTGATTCTGTTTTGGTCATTGGCGCAGATGATTTACCTGGCTTACTACCTTTACTAGAAACTTTCCCTGCTTTTGAGCTAACTTTAGGGCTTGGTTTTCTTGAAATAACGCGCTTTGGCTTTTCAACTTCTTGCTCTGCAACTTGAGGTTCATCAAAAGGTAAATCTTGTTGAACTTCTGCTTTGCTTGTTTCAACAGTCGTTGTCTCAACCACTGTTGTCTCAACCGTCGTTGTTTCTACAACCGTTGTTTCAACTGCTGGCTTTTCATCTGCCGGTGTATCAACCGTAGTCGTTTCAACGATCGTTGTTTCAACTACTGGTGTTGTAACAACCGTGGTTTCAACAACAGGCGCTTCAACAACAGGTGCTTCAAC
>NZ_JACGVZ010000100.1:0-576 GCF_014077465.1 Colwellia sp. BRX10-4 | reverse complement strand
GTTAGGCATATAGGAGTTTCATCTTGTTTCGAATACTTAGTTTAGTTTTAATCGGGGCGCTGTCTGGGTGTGCTAGTACAAAAGATGCAGAGAAAGTATCTGAATATATTTCACCAATTCAAGCAATTGAAAGAGCCGCTGAAGCTTCACCTAAAGGTGTAAAGGGATTCTTTGAATTAAATGTAAAAGCTACAGGAAAACCAAGAAATGTTGTATATCTAAATTCCGAACTTGATTATCGGGATCCAAGAAATATTTCAATTGCTATTTCTCCTAAAGTAAGGGAATCATTTATAAAAAAATATGGGGAAACTCCTGAGATATTTCTTAAAAATAAAAAAATCATTGTTTATGGCGAAGCAAGAAAAGTGAAGATATCTTTCGGATGTAATGGTAAAGAAAACGAAAATCAGTTTTATTATCAAACGCATGTGAGATTCAGTTCTTTAAGCCAATTACTTATAGTTCAGTGAAATATGCCTAACAAGCCATTCAAGCAGGACTTTTAACAGTTGGCTAGGTTCCGCTTCGCTTCACATTTTAGCCAACAATTAAAAGCCTCTTAATGGGGCGTTA
>NZ_JACGVZ010000135.1:0-299 GCF_014077465.1 Colwellia sp. BRX10-4 | reverse complement strand
AGTATGTTATGTTTTATCATGCTAGCCTCTGTTTGATAATGTTGACACATATATTATGGCTCTGGTTTGTAAAACTAACCCACATTTAGAGGCTAGCACCTTGTGGGGAGTCATTGTGTCTATGTTTTTTAATCGAATGGATGCGCATATGAAAAAATGGATGATTAATAAAATAATATTTATGCTAGGTTTCTTGCCTGTTCTAGGTGTTCTTATTACACTTCTTTTAAATTTTATTGCTGGACCTGGTTATACAACCGCAGTAAATCAAGGTGCTATTTACATATATTTCAAGGGCT
>NZ_JACGVZ010000136.1:0-296 GCF_014077465.1 Colwellia sp. BRX10-4 | reverse complement strand
AAGACTTAACATCTATCTATGTCCCTGAGCCCGAAGATGAAGCCGAACGTGATTTATCCCGAGCACGAGAAACAGGCATGAAAGACTTAAAAGAGGCTAAATATCAACTTAAAGCATTGTTGTTAAGTAACAACATTAACAGCAAAATAAAAGATAACTGGTCATTACAACATTTGCGTTGGCTCGCTGAATTAGTGCTACCTCATCCTTGTCAGCAAATTGTTTTGCAAGAAGCCGTTTCAACCATTACCGAAAGGTTAAAACGTTTAAAAAGGCTGGATAATGAATTAACCCAT
>NZ_JACGVZ010000057.1:0-3998 GCF_014077465.1 Colwellia sp. BRX10-4 | reverse complement strand
AAATACCAAAACAAGTATTACAACGAACGTGCTAATAACATTGTTAAACTACCTGTACGTAAACAAGGTTAGTGTTCTTCTATCTATCAATAGTCAATGCAGCCAATATTCGAAGGCATCATAATCGACCACAGCCAAAGTATTGATGCTGATAGATACCAAAACAAGTATTACAACGAACGTGCTAATAACATTGTTAAACTTCCGGTACGCAAGCAGGGTTAAAAAACATTGTTAAATTACCGTTACGTAAACAAGGTTAATGTTCTTCTATCTATCCGCAGTCAACACAGTCAACACAGTCAGTAGTCAATGCAGCCAATATTCGAGGGCATCATAATCAACCACAGCCAAAGCATTGATGCTGATAAATACCAAAACAAGTACTACAACGAACGCGCTAATAATATTGTAAAACTACTCGTACGCAAACAAGGTTAGTATTTTTCTCAATATTAACCTCTTCCGCTTATTGAAAACTGCGGTAGAATAAGAGTAAGTTTTTACCAGCTAGTACTTCTGCTTATAATATGAAATCATGCCAACAATTTTCCCTACAAAAAAATAACAGTTTTGCAGTTTATGCAACGACACCCATTATTTATTATCCAAATAGTGAACAAGATCTGCAATTATTAGCAGCGGTGACTAGCGCACCTTTTTATATTTTAGGCGCGGGCAGTAATACGCTTTTTGTCGAGGGTGTTACACCGGTAATTATTAAGCCGGAGTTCTTAGGGATTAATGTTAATGAAACAGAAGAATATTATCAGGTCAATGCCGCTTGTGGTGAAAATTGGCATGACTTGGTATGCTTTTGTATTGATGAAGGCATTAACGGTCTAGAAAACTTAGCACTTATTCCTGGCAGTGTTGGCGCTGCTCCAGTACAAAACATTGGTGCTTATGGCGTTGAGATTGCTGATTTTATTGAAAGTGTAACTTGGTTTGATTTTGCTAAAAATAAATCACAGCAGTTAACGCAGGCGCAATGTCAATTTGATTATCGCGATAGTATTTTTAAAAATGCTTTAAAAAATAAAGGTATCATCACGGATATTACTTTACGCTTTCCAAAAAACTGGCAGGCTAAGCTGAATTACCAAGGATTAAACACCTTGCCCCCAAATAGTCATGCTAGGGTTATTATGGATACCGTGATTGCCATACGAAATGCTAAGTTACCTGATCCCAAGGTTATCCCAAACGCTGGCAGCTTCTTTAAAAATCCTGTGGTTAGCGCTGAGCAGTTTTTATTATTAAAAAATAACTATCCAGAAATTGCCGCTTTTCAACAAGATAATGGCACTGTTAAGCTAGCAGCAGGTTGGTTAATTGAAAGAGCAGGGCTGAAAGGTTATCAACTCAACGGTGCAGCTGTGCATAATAAGCAAGCGCTAGTGCTAACCAATATTGATTCGGCCTGCGGGGCAGATATCAAAAATTTAGCCCTACATGTACAACAAACCGTATTAGCATTATTTGCCATTATGCTACAACCAGAAGTAAGAATGCTCAGTGAGCAGGGCGAAGTTACCTTAGGAGCTATAAGCTGATCATGGCCAAAGCAATACGAGAGCAATTAATACAATATTTAGCCGATGGACAATTTGTTTCTGGGCAATGGTTAGGTGAGCAGCTAGGGGTCAGTCGCGCAGCAATATCTAATCATATCGCCTCGCTAATTGAAATGGGGCTTGATATTTATAGTGTTACCGGCAAAGGCTATAAATTATCTGAACCGTTAACATTATTAGATGAAAAAGAAATTCAATATAAGTTAAGCGCATTGGGTCAGAAAAACAAAGTCGAAGTGCATAATATTATTGACTCAACCAATAGTTATTTATTGCGTCGCTTACCCAATCAAAATCATAATTTGCAAGTCTGTTTAGCTGAATATCAAGATGCAGGGCGCGGTCGGCGCGGTCGTAAGTGGATCTCACCCTTTGGTTCACATATATATATGTCGATGTATTGGTATTTAGAACAAGGTATGGCGGCAGCTATGGGATTAAGTGTCGTGTCGGCTCTAGCGGTTAGCGATGCAGTAAAAGAACTTTATCAAATTGATGTGCAGTTAAAGTGGCCCAATGACATTTATTTTGGAGGGGTTAAGCTTGCTGGTATCCTTATTGATTTGGATGGGCAAGCTCTTGAACCGTGTCACTGTGTTATTGGTATTGGTTTAAATATTAATATGCCCCAAAAAAGTGCAGAACAAGTCGACCAACCTTGGACAGATTTACAAACAGCTATGATGCAAAGTACAAACGAGCATGGAAATAACGCGGTTAATACGATTGACCGAAGTGATTTGGCTGCAACGTTAATTTCTAAACTCTCATTAAGGCTTCAGCAGCATCAACATGAAGGGTTGCTGTCTATGGCCAATGAGTGGGCCAAACAAGATTATTATATCAATAAACCGATAAGGCTAATCACCGGCACGCGTGAAAAGAAAGGTATTTGTCGAGGCATTAATAACCAAGGAGCTTTATTGTTAGAAGTTGATGGCCAAATTAGTCCTATTTATGGTGGTGAAGTTAGCTTGAGGGCTGACACATGAGATTATTAGTTGATATTGGCAATACTCGCACCAAATACACTTTTGAGCAGCAAGGTGAATTATCAATCATTCAAAGTGAAAGAAATGAAACCATTAATGAAAAGTGGCTATCAAGTATCACTGAATCAGTGATATCTATCGTCGTTGCGAGTGTTAGCGAAGCTTATATTATAGAGGTCTTTATAGCCTATGCTCAGCAGCATAATATTGAACTGCACATAATAAACAGTGAAAGCAAACGCTTTGGCGTTACTTCAAGCTATCAACAACCGACAACGTTAGGTATTGATCGATGGTTGACGTTACTGGCGGCTAATATTTTGTACCCAGATGAGAATGTCCTTATTATTGACGCGGGAACAGCGACAACCATAGACTTACTCGATAGTCAGGGCATACATTTAGGTGGGTGGATTTTGCCAGGTATTGATATATTATTTAATAGTCTTTTATCAAATACTTCAAAAGTACTGGCAACTCAAGAGCATCAGGCCAATATTTCTTTTGGTAAAAGTACCTCTGACGGTGTCAATAATGCTTGCTGGGCAGCAACACTTGGTTTTATTGAACAAGGTATCAAACAAGCTAATAAACAAGTCTCATTAGATAAAGTATTACTTACTGGCGGTAATGCTAAAAAAATAGCGGCTTTATTAAACAGGCAACATTGCATTATTGATGAGCTAGTCTTTATCGGCATGCAACGATTCTAATTCGCTTATGGCAATTTATATCGCCAGTTTGTGGCAACATTTAACGTTAGGCGATTAAAAAAACATCAAATGGTTAAAAACATGGTTTTTTTTTGTTTTTACGCTTGCAAGGGAGAAAACATTCCACTAGAATTCGCACCACTTAATGTAGTGCCGACTTAGCTCAGTTGGTAGAGCAACTGACTTGTAATCAGTAGGTCGCCAGTTCGACTCCGGCAGTCGGCACCATTAATAAAATTGTTGTAAAAGTATTGGAGGGGTTCCCGAGTGGCCAAAGGGATCAGATTGTAAATCTGACGGCTCAGCCTTCGGTGGTTCGAATCCACCTCCCTCCACCACTTTGCAATAATGAAGATAGAAAAGCGGACGTCGTATAGTGGTAATACCTTAGCCTTCCAAGCTAAAGCTGCGAGTTCGATTCTCGCCGTCCGCTCCATCTTTAAGTGATTGCTGATATGGCTCAGTTGGTAGAGCGCACCCTTGGTAAGGGTGAGGTCGGCAGTTCGAATCTGCCTATCAGCACCATTCCTTAAGATTTCTATCTCACTAAATTTATTTTATTTTTGTTAATTTATCTCAGAGGCATTACATAATGGCTAAAGCAAAATTTGAACGTTTAAAACCGCATGTTAACGTTGGTACTATCGGTCACGTCGATCACGGTAAAACTACTTTAACAGCTGCTATCTCTGCAGTATTAACTAAAGTACACGGTG
>NZ_JACGVZ010000112.1:0-381 GCF_014077465.1 Colwellia sp. BRX10-4 | reverse complement strand
CAATAGTTTTAGTGTCCCTATCGTCTAGAGGCCTAGGACACCGCCCTTTCACGGCGGTAACAGGGGTTCGAATCCCCTTAGGGATGCCACTTATTTTTTATTTCCTTTATCGGAAGTTAATAAATGGGTAAAAAGGGTATAACAAACTAGGTCTTGTTGTTTCCTTTGGTTGAAGAACGTTTCAATCATAAAAGCGAGATGAAAATCTTGTTTGATGCTTTTCTAAGTAGTTGACCCTTGTTTATTCAATGTTCATTTACTCAATAGTTTTAGTGTCCCTATCGTCTAGAGGCCTAGGACACCGCCCTTTCACGGCGGTAACAGGGGTTCGAATCCCCTTAGGGATGCCACTTATTTTTTATTTCCTTTATCGGAAGTTAA
>NZ_JACGVZ010000051.1:0-5031 GCF_014077465.1 Colwellia sp. BRX10-4 | reverse complement strand
TATTTAACCAAAAAGTGAAATAGATTTAATTACGCGTAAATAACCAAGATAAAGAAAAGACAACTACCACAATTACATTTAATCGAATTCGCAATGCCGCATAACGCCACATTAAGCGGCAAAAATTAGTTGGCTAAAATGTTGAACGGAGTGAAAACAGCCAACTAATTTTTGTCCGTTTGAATGCCTTGTTAGTTGTACTGTTGTGACACTTTCAGTTTTTTAATCGTTCTTATAAATTCGAATATCCCGCAAACGCCTGAACCAATTAGCCCTATTTGCCAGATACTAATTGATTCAAAACTGAAACTACTTGAGTACAGCGCATAACCAATTATGTTACCTAATTGATAAACACCAGCTAGTATTACAATTAAACAAATTAACAATAGAACCCAGTAAAAAATAGTAGACTTTTGCTTCATAAGATTTACTCAATGGTTGTACAACTAACGCCACGTTAAGCGGCAAAAAATTGTTGGCTAAAATTGTGAACGAAGTGAAACAGCCAACTGTTTTTTGTCCGTTTGAACGCCTTGTTAGGTGTAAATTACACACCAAACTCTTTTTTGGCAACTAGTTCAGTAACTTGCTGAAGTTGCGGTTGTCCACCACCATGCATTTCTGCATTTGGATATGTGCACACCCAGTATTGATTTAAGGTTGTATTTAAGTAGAGAGTATCCCAACCAGTTTTATCAGTTGCGACTTTAACGAGGTTAAGACTAATGTAGTTTTCAACTGCTTCACTCCCTGAAATTACACTCATACTTCCTTTACACCTAACGCCCCAATAAGCCGACACAAAGAGCGCAGCGAGTTGAGGTCGGATTAATTGGTTTGTTATGTTGCGATTACTGTAGACCATAATGTTCATTTAACCTCTCCTCGATATGACAAGGATCCCAAGCTGCCGCAACTTCTAAGTGTTGGCATTCTTCTTTGGTAGCAGGAACTTCATTCATCCATGTGTGATCCACAATATTATATTTGCCATTAATCATATCTTTCTTGTAGTAGTAAGGTTTAGTTTTGAATCTATCGTTAAGTTCAACCTTTCCCGCTATCGGCCAACCATTTTTACCAATGCCATATTTCATTACCGTAACTTCAAACAAAATAGGTAATGAGACTATTTCTTCTGGGTTTAGTTTTTCAGTATCGCAATAATCAACCACAGCCAATCGCTCAGTTAATGTAACAACACCGTAGCAGTGTTTGTTGTCTCCAACAGGAATCTCTATGTAATTCCCAGGAGTCCAATGTTTACCAGTTGTCATACATTCTCAAGCAACATAACGCCCCACTAAGAGGCAAATAATAGTTGGTTATAATAGATAGCGAAGCGAACAAAACCAACTGTTATTTGTCCTGCTTGAGTGGCTTGTTAGGTATACCCTACTATTGCATATTCTTTATCGTTAACTCGGTGATACTCATTAATTTTTTTTACTACTTCGGCAACTTGGTCAAAGCTGGCATTATCACAAAAATATAAAACGTAATCATTTGTCACATCTTCGTTAGATTGAAAAGCCGATTCTAAATCAAAGTGCTCTGTAAGCACATCCTCGATATAATCTCGGTGTTCATAATCAATTAATTCAATTGATGCTCCCCATTTTGGATCTGCAACAACTTTAATTTCTGTCAGTATGTAGCGAAACTCATCCAGCATGATGGTATACCTAACGCCCCACTAAGAGGCAAATAATAGTTGGTTATAATAGAGAGCGAAGCGAACAAAACCAACTGTTATTTGTCCTGCTTGAGTGGCTTGTTATGTTGCAGCTTGCCCGCTACCTTCGAGTACAGGGCTATAAATACCCCAAATAGCAAACACTACTAATAATATTGACAAAACACCAAGCCAAATAAGCACCGACATAGATTTACTACTTTTACATTTACTCACTTTAAACAAAATAAAAGCAGAGATTAAACCTAAAATACCCCAGTAACGATAAGTGCCAATTAATAAAGATGTTTGAAATGGTAGCTCCGATTCAAACGAATCAAATACATTTTCAAATTCTTTAATGAAGATAAAAGCTCCATACGCAAACAAGCCAAAATAAAGCGTTGAAGCTGTAGCGGCTAATATTTGAAAGTTACTCTTAATCTGATTCATGAACTGCATCTCCTTTTGCAACATAACGCCCCATTAAGAGGCTTTTAATTGTTGGCTAAAATGTGAAGCGAAGCGGAACCTAGCCAACTGTTTAAAGTCCTGCTTGAATGGCTTGTTATATGGTAACTTCACCACACTGATTTTGTAACTTATTTATAACTTCAGTTGCCAATGCTGTTTTTTGAATAGCATATTGGTCAGCAAACTCTTCAAGTTTCTTATTATTAGCAGAACTCCAATGCCTAGAGTACCAATCAACATGATGACCAATTTCATGATAAAGAAGATTATTAACATAATATTTTTTAAGACTATCAATATCCCATTGGATACTCCATCCGTCTTTTGAATGTGAAATATTGTCACAAAACTTTTGAAGCTCTTTGAGCTTACGAGCCGATGGTTTTTTATTTCCCAAGTCCATCTTTAAGGACTTAGGGAATGGATAAAGAATAATTAAACGAACACCGCTACCACATATAAATTCTGCTAAAGGCAATTGGCCTTTTTCATATTCAGTTTTATTCAAACGCCGTAACCATATATGAGTTATGCCTTCTGCATCATTATTTGGTAAAGCTTGTATAGCTTGCTTGGCATCTTCGGCAGTTATAGGGAATAAAAAATCACGAGATGGATTATCTTGAATTAATATAGGTAATTCATCATTGTCCGATGGTTTTTTTAAACTATGAGCTCTTTGAAATATATTATCATTCAAACGAAGCCTTCGACGTCCACCGTAGATGTCACCAAAAGTTCTGCTTTTTTTCCATGGAGTTGAGATATTCACCATACTCTAATTACCATATAACGCCCACTTAAGCGGACAAAAATAGTTGGTTAAAATGTGAAGCGAAGCGGAACCTAACCAACTGTTTTTGTTCCGTTTGAAGTTCTTGTTAGGCTTTACCTACCTCGATATTTATTTCTTTTGTATTGCCATTAGACGTTTCAACTACTAGATGCAATACAGACCCAATGGGCATTTTTAAGAAGTCTTTTGCGATCGAAGCTGAACAACCCGGTATTTCGCAACCCTCAATAGATATAACCTTGTGTCCTACCTCTAATCCCGCTTTAGCAGCAGGAGAATTAACAATAACTTTGTTAGCAATCAACTCAACTACTTCGGGACTAAAAAAACCACTGGCCGTGTAATCCCAAGTCACACCAATTTTTAGCTTTTCTTTAGCTAATAATGATGTTGGAACCAGTAAAAATAAAAATGCTATTGATAAACTAAACCTTGAAATGAACATATAACCTCTTTATAAGCCTAACGCCCTGTTAACAGGCAAAAAATTGTTGGCTAAAATGTTGAGGAACGAAAACAGCCAACTGTTTTTTGTCCTTGTTTAACAGCTTGTTAGGTAAGCTTTACACCGCAACTTTTGCATTCATCGACAGCCCAACCATTACCAGCAATACTGTCACATTTTGGACAAAGAGAATTCCGATATGCCAACACGATAAAAACCAAACCTAAAGCTTTTAAAATAAGATCAAAGTAATCCATTCGCATAGGGATAAAACTAAAAGTTAAGTCATAATAACTGATTGCTAAAGCTGGTATCCAAAACATCAAAGCTAACACAGTATTGATAATTCTTTTTTTACTCTGAACTCTAAATTTTTCTACAATATCCATTTGCTTACCTAACGCCCCACTAAGAGGCAAATGATAGTTGGCTAAAATAGAGAGCGAAGCGAACAAAGCCAACTGTTATTTGTCCTGCTTGAGTGGCTTGTTAGAGGCGCGTAACCACTGACCCTGCAATAAAGTCGTGAACAGCTCTTCTTTTGTTATTAGTTAACATAGTCATGAACTCAATCATAAACCAAGCAAGTTGTACCCAAATAAGTACTTGAAACGCTTGACTGCCTTCTGTTGCTAAAAATGGATTTATACCACTTAAAATAGGTCCAGCTTCAATAAACAGAATTAAAATAGCCGCGCCTATAATGACACTATCTCGATATAATGCTCTTTTATAAGTAAATGGCTCTCCATTTACTTTTGAAACTTTAATTTTCATAAGCATTTTACCGATAGTTTGACCAAATTTACCGTGCATGTAGACCGTATAAAAGTAATAACTTAAGGTATGAATAAGTGCATAATATATGAAATTAACGACACCATTCAGCTCCAGGCCAAATAACCAATCGCTAAAGAAAGCCATTGGTATGAAAATTAATTCATCGATAAATCCAGCCCAAAATCTAGGCCAGAATGTTTTATATTTATACTCAACCATGAGTGCCTCTAACGCCTAAATAACAGGCTAAGTAATGGTTGGCTAAAATTGTGTAGCGAAGCGAAACGTAGCCAACTGTTACGTGTCCTTGTTGATTTTCTTGTTATGTGCTGTTTAGCTAGAGCACATGTATATCATTTATAGTAGCGCTGAATTCATTACCACTTATACGATTAAATTCGAACTCTACTGTTAGGTCTGTTATTTCACCATTTACAGGAAAGTAAAAACCGTATAGTAAACTACCATCATCACATTCTAAAAACTCAGGTGTGCAAAATGATATTTCTGTATTTTGAACTTGAAAGTCTGACTCGCTATCAAAGTAATCAACTACAGCTTCAGTTACTTCCTGTTTACCCCAGCGAGCACCATAATTGTTTGGGGCAGAAATAAGTTCATTTGCTTGTTCAAAGTCACCTTGAGATAGAAGTAAAAGCCATTTCTGGCAATATGCTTTTAACTCTAATTCTATATTCTGAGGAGACAATTGAACCATGAACCTTCCTTAGCACATAACGCCTCATTAAGAGGCAAAAAACAGTTGGTTAAAATAAGCGACGCAGGAGCAAAAACCAACTGTTTTTTGTCCTGCTTTAATGACTTGTTATAAGTATTTTACTCTGACTCTGTTTTAGG
>NZ_JACGVZ010000122.1:0-349 GCF_014077465.1 Colwellia sp. BRX10-4 | reverse complement strand
ATATGTAAATCACAGCGCGACACCGTTCATTACGACATAAATACTTTATTTATATCAGCTTTCCAGATTGTTAAAGAACTTGTCATTTGGGCGCATTCGCCAAAGACTTGGTTTAAAAAACCAAATTAATATTCACTCACCAGACACTGAAACACGTTCAGCATGACGAAAGTAAACCTTAATTTGGTCTTTTCTTTAATGAAGAAGATTAATCAATTCAGCGTATGAATTGGTAGGTCTGGGCAGACTTGAACTGCCGACCTCACCCTTATCAGGGGTGCGCTCTAACCAGCTGAGCTACAGACCTATCTTATTAGCAAGCCCAAGGGCTTTCTTCTTCTAATTTGTT
>NZ_JACGVZ010000064.1:0-2804 GCF_014077465.1 Colwellia sp. BRX10-4 | reverse complement strand
GGATTTTTTAGCTGTAATTTAGTGTCATGTTTTTTAACAGTTATAAAAAATTAAGTTTACATTTAAATGTTACCTATTGAATTAAATAGGGTTTTATTTTTGGTATGTATTTTGCAATCCACAAGTATCTTGAAGTAAATGTCGTTATGCGACATCAAATTATTAACCCATTAAGGGCTTAAGGAAGTTGTATGAGTTCTAAAATCATAAATATTGTTGTAGTTTGTGTGTTATCTTTTTTTGTTGCCGATAGAGCAAATGCTGGATTAATTATTGGTAATCATTATTCTGATAATGCTGGTATCCAATGGGAGTATGTAGGCTATTTTGATTTAGCTGATGGACCTGATTTTTTTGTAGTCGATAATATTACCCCCTATAATGCTATTGAAGCGGCAGAGTTAAAATTTGGGATGCTTTTAGCTGGCGGCGACTACGCAGTAAGTTCAAATGACGAGGCTGCCTATCCTGATATCGCTAATTTTATTGTTAATCATATGGCTTGGTACGACTCATATGGTGATAGAATTGTGATACATGGTGAATCAGTACTTGCAAATATTCAAGGTGACTCTTCATATGATGCGATAGGTGATATTTCTGCCTTCATCGGGGATCGTGCAATGGTCGGAGAGAATATTAATCACGTGTTTAAATCCATTGCTGTTCCAGAGCCGTCAACAATAGTAATATTTTCACTTGCTTTTATGGGATTGATAGTTCGTCGTATAAAAACCAATAATCCTGTTTAGATTAAAATAAAGTTGGTGTCGCTCGACACCTTCTTTGAAAATGAACAATATTAGTTATTGTTTGTTTTTTTCTCAATAATACCGTCTATAAAATTGACGGTTATCTATTTTATTAAATCATCTCTTAGTATAGTCATAAATAAGGTGCTAAAAAGGCGTTGTTTTTAGTCAAATTACTTGTAATATGTCTATCCATAAGTAAGTTTAAAGTTACCAATCAACTGCAGTATTTTAAGTTTGTCTAGAGTATGTGGTAAGCCAAATCATTAGGAAGTCGTTTATGGAAAACTATACCAACCCAAAAAATGCACAAATCATTAATGTTAAAGGTGAAATTCACACCGATGTGGCTGAAAACACTCTATTAAAAGTCGGTGATGTCATTAAAGCAGGCGCCGTTCTTAATTTTATCAAAGGCAGTGAAATTGTATTAGCTTATGCTGATGGAAGTCAGCATAAAGTCTACAGCTCCGAGTCTGAGTCGGTAAATGAAATTCGTGTAGATATAATTTCTCCTGATAACAATACAGAAAGTGTTGATAGTGAAGATATCAATAATATTCAAAATGAAATTTCAGCAATTCAAGATTTAATTGATGCTGATATTGATGCAGAGCTTCCTGAAACAACTGCTGGTCTTACTAGTAATGAAGGTACAAGTTTTGCCTCGGTAAACAGAACAGGCGATGAAACGTTAGCGCAGGCTGGATACGATACAACAGAACAAAATAATATTTTTGTTTTACCCGGTGATTTAGATAACGAAAATAATAATGATAACTTTGCCTTATTTGATGCTGATGAAAGTGTCACTGTAGCAGAAGATACATCAGCCACAGGTAATGTGCTAGATAATGGTGCCAGCGCAGGCGGCCCATTAAGTGTGATTAACTTTAGTGTTGATGGTAATACTTTTGATGCGGGCGAGACAATTAATCTAGTAGAGGGTGAATTTACCTTCAACGCTGACGGTAGCTATACTTTCATACCTGCTGATAATTTTAATGGCACTGTGCCCGTGGTCAATTACACCGTTACTGATGGTGCAGGTAATACGGATAGTTCTACTTTAACGATTTTAGTAACACCCGTATCAGATCTTACTGATGCGGATGAATCTGTTACAACAGCTGAAGATACCCTAGTTTCTGGCAATGTACTTAATAATGCTGAAACTGCAGATGGTCCTCTGACTATAACGAGCTTTACTGTTGATGGAAATACTTTCAATGCAGGTGATACGGTTACTCTCGCTGAAGGTGAGTTAACCTTAAATGCAGATGGTAGTTACACCTTTATACCAAATGACAATTTCAATGGTGCTGTGCCCGTGGTCAGCTACATCGTAACTGATGGTGCAGGTGATACGGATAGTTCTACCTTAGCGATTTCAGTAACACCCGTATCAGATCTTATTGATGATAATGAATCTGTTACAACAGCTGAAGATACCCCAGTCTCTGGAAACGTTTTAGATAATGCAGCAACTGCAGATGGACCATTAACCGTAACCAGCTTTACTGTTAATGGAAATACTTTCAATGCAGGTGATACGGTAACTCTCACTGAAGGTGAGTTAACCTTAAATGCAGATGGTAGTTACACCTTTATACCCAATGATAATTTCAACGGCAGTGTACCCGTGGTCAGCTACACCGTTACTGACGGTGCGGGTGATACCGATAGTTCTACGTTAACAATTTCAGTAACACCGTTATCAGATCTTACTGATGACAATGAATCTGTTACAACAGCTGAAGATACAACAGCCACAGGCAATGTGTTAGACAATGCAGAAACAGCAGACGGTCCACTAACTGTCACCAGTTTTACTGTTGATGGGAATACGTATAATGCTGGTGATACCGTTACTCTTACGGAAGGTGAGTTAACTTTAAATACCGATGGTAGTTATACCTTCACACCTAATGATAACTTTAATGGTGCTGTGCCTGTAATTACTTATATTGTTACTGACGGTGCAGGTGATACTCAGCGTTCTACCCTAACCATTTCAGTGACACCGGTTTCAGATTTAAGTGATGATAGTGA
>NZ_JACGVZ010000094.1:0-737 GCF_014077465.1 Colwellia sp. BRX10-4 | reverse complement strand
AACTTTAATGGTGCTGTGCCTGTAATTACTTATATTGTTACTGACGGTGCAGGTGATACTCAGCGTTCTACCCTAACCATTTCAGTGACACCGGTTTCAGATTTAAGTGATGATAGTGAAACGGTCACAACAGCTGAAGATACAGCAGTTTCAGGTAATGTTCTAGATAACGCAGAAACTGCAGACGGTCCACTAACTGTCACCAGCTTTACGGTTGGTGGAAATACGTACAATGCAGGTGATACGGTTACCCTTGCTGAAGGTGAACTCACTTTAAATACCGATGGTAGTTATACCTTCACACCTAATGATAATTTCAACGGTGCTGTGCCTGTTATTACTTATACCGTTACTGATGGTGCTGGTGATACACAGAGCTCTACCTTAACCATTTCAGTGACACCGGTTTCAGATTTAAGTGATGATAGTGAAACGGTTACGATAGCAGAAGACACAACTGCTACAGGCAATGTGTTAGATAATGCAGAAACTGCTGATGGTCCACTCACGGTAACCAGCTTTACGGTTGGTGGGAATACCTATAATGCAGGTGATACCGTTACTCTCGCTGAAGGTGAACTCACTTTAAATGCCGATGGTAGTTACACTTTCACTCCGAATGATAACTTTAATGGTGCTGTGCCTGTAATTACTTATATTGTTACTGACGGTGCAGGTGATACTCAGCGTTCTACCCTAACCATTTCAGTGACACCGGTTTCAGATTTAAGTGATGA
>NZ_JACGVZ010000062.1:0-2969 GCF_014077465.1 Colwellia sp. BRX10-4 | reverse complement strand
ATTCGATTAAATGTAATTGTGGTAGTTGTCTTTTCTTTATCTTGGTTATTTACGCGTAATTAAATCTATTTCACTTTTTGGTTAAATAGTTTTTCGCCAAAGTAGGTAAGTGATAAATTCACTTTCATTAGTGGCTCAAAATTCACGGTTTAGTGTGTCGCAATGCTGTGAGTTTTTTAAATATGCATTTTATGTTACTAATATTTATATAAATTTTACGATTTGTGGTAATGTAAAAATCGCATAACAAGGCATTCAAACGGACAAAAAATAGTTGGCTGTTTTCACTTCGTTCAACATTTTAGCCAACAATTTTTTGCCGCTTAATATGGCGTTATGCGGCATTGCGAACTCGATTAAATGTAATTGTGGGATTTGTCTTTTCTTTAACTTGGTTATTTACGCGTAATTAAATCTATTTCACTTTTTGGTTAAATAGTTTTTCGCCAAAGTAGGTAAGTGATAAATTCACTTTTCATTAGTGGCTCAAAATTCACAGTTTAGTGTGTCGCAATGCTGTGATTTTTTTAAATGTGCATTTTATGTTTTTAATATTTATATAAATTATGCGGTTTATGGTAATGTAAAAATCGCATAACAAGGCATTCAAACGGACAAAAAACAGTTGGCTGTTTCACTTCGTTCAACATTTTAGCCAACAATTTTTTGCCGCTTAATGAGGCGTTATAAGCCCTAAAGGATTACGGTGTATTCTAAATTTCTAGATTACAAATTAACTTTTACTCTCTCAATACTATTCATGTATCCGGGAATAGCTGTCTATTCGTCTCTACATAACAACTTTGAGAAGCTTTTTGCTTTTACAATTGCCGCTTTAATTGGTGTCTTCTTTTTCTATCAAAGTTATAGTATTTTCAAAAGTGTTCGGGGATTTTTAAAAAGAGTTATTATTTCAACTCTTTTGGTAAGTGGCTCTTTGTGTGTTGCAGCTATTTCACCTGAAGCTAAAAATGCTTTTGCTGGTGCTATTTTATTTTTGTTTATTCCAAGTATGTTTATATCTATTTATCTTTTATATAAGTCTAAACCAGCCTTAAAAGTCAAAGCATTGTATAAACGGGCATATAACAAGCCAATTAAGCAGGACTAAAAACAGTTTGCTGTTTTCGTTCCTCAACATTTTAGCAAACAATTTTTAGCCCCTTATTGGGGCGTTAGCAAGTCTGTAACTTTTGCATCAAATAGAGAGTTTTATGAAAATTAGGTTTCTTATATATATTCAAGTTGTAGGTTTTCTATGCTTTAGCTGTACTTTAAGTTACGCATCAGATTCAACCGCTATCGAAGCTTACATGATGCTTAAAGCTAAAAATCTCAAGAAAGACAATATTAAAGAGTTTTTATGGACAGGAGAAGTTAACGGCACCGTAAGTGAAGAAACCCGGAATTGGAACCGTCCTTTATTTGAAATTTGGGGGATTAGTGATCGTTACCCTGGTACGCAAGGAATGCCAGTTCCCCTTGTTCAACCATATAGTGTTACAGATCCTGGATTTAAAGGTCCAAATAATGAAAGTTTCGGAATTGAAATAGAATTTGGAGACGAAACTATAACTCCCAGAGAACAAGATAGTAAAAATGTTCGGTTTTATACGGATTTTGGTCAAACTGGTGCCGCAGATTTAGGAATGACTCGAGCAGAAATGCACATCCGTACTACATTGCAAAAATTAGATATCGAAGAAGGCTCAACTTTATGGCTTGGTTGGTCTGAATATTATAGCCATTTAGATAAGTCGAAGGTCAGTACAGTATTTCAGTTTAGAAACCAACCTAATGCCACTACACTTGCGGAAAAAGGTTTTAATAAAGATGATATCGCTTTAATAATTGATGAAGAACTAACTAGTGGAGGACCAGCAATTGGTATTATTACCACTCCAATTAATGGTCAATTACATTACCAATTCACTGCTCGGGATGGAGTACCAACAGATTGGACTGTCCCTACAGGCAATACCCATATATCTAGTAAGAGTATAAAAACAGGGAAGTGGTATGACTTTGTAGTACAAATTAAGTACTCACAAGAATCAGATGGCCGTTTTAGAATTTGGCTTTTTGAGCATGATGCCTCAAGTAACGAGAAACTAAATACCGTAAACTCACTTCCTGAATGGGATTTCAATGGACCTACAATGTACCAGTACCCTGATAACTTTGACTTCCCTATACCCTCTCCTGAAATTCGTACGGGGATATACAGACATGAACGCATGAAGAATAATGAAATCATAGCAGCAGAAGAACGCTACATGATTAAATATTTGGGCCCACTGAGACTTTGGAAAGGTCTTGAAGATGATGGTTTCAATAAAGTTAAATCAAAATAAAGAGATAATTATGATAAATAAAAAATGTAAATCGTTGGTAGCTATTTTATTCACTATGGCATTTATACAACCATGCCTTGCTCAGAATAACTCAGGAAAATCCAATATAAATTATTATAAAATAGACGCAAGTAGAATAGTCGTATATGCAGACATTACGACTAAATTTATTGATGGTGAAAACTGCAACGGCTCAAATGAAGCAGCTGCAGTAGCAATATCTACTGAGCGTGAAAATTTTACTGAACTTTATGCCTCAATAATGCTAGCACATGCAAATAATAAAAAAATTGCATTTTGGTTGGATGGTGCATGTACTCCCTCAATGGCTGGCGGACCATTTCCAACAGCAAGCATGGTTTACGTACATTAAATATTAATTTTAATTTACTAGATTGTCGAAAGACTTGCTAACAAGTTGCTTAAACGGAAAAATAACAGTTGGCCATCGCTTCGCGATTATAGCCAACCATTATTTTCCGCTTAGCAAGGCGTTATATGCCTTTCAGTTTGGCAACAAGGAGTATTTATGCAGTTCATAGTTACCGCTTACGACTTTGATGATGACGATGCTATTAATCGAAGATTATCAAGTCGTGAAGCTCATCTATCAGG
>NZ_JACGVZ010000048.1:0-5641 GCF_014077465.1 Colwellia sp. BRX10-4 | reverse complement strand
GATCGGTATGTCGTAGTGTTCAAAACATAACAAGAATTTCAAGCGGGACAAAATAAAGTTGGCTGTTTTGTTCACTCCGTTCACTTATTTTAGCCAACGTTATTTTGCCCCTTAAATGGGCGTTAGGAATACTATGGCATCTGAGTCTGAATTCTATGAAAAAATTGGTAGAGTTACCGAATTAGCTCAATATCTAGAATTTGACTTAGGTCATATTATTTTGATGACAAAAGCTATAGAGAAAAAGTTTTATGAAGCTCCAGAAAAAAATGCTGAAGCTTACATAAAATTAAGAGATGGCATTGATAAAGGGACACTTGGTCAAACTCTTAGCAGAGTAAAAGATATCTTATCTATAAGTGAAGATATCGAAGAGGTAATAAGCGAAGCTCTAAAAGCTAGGAATAGATTTACTCATCATATCTTCAGAGAATATGGTTTGGAAATACATTCAACTAGTGGTCGCTCTGAAATGCTAAAAGACGTTGAAAAATTGCGTTTAACTATGCAAAAAGCATATGATTTTTCGTCATCTATTTCGGATCAATTAGTCGAAAAACATTTACGCTTGGTAAAAAAGTATTCCTAACAAGTTACTCAAACGGACGCTAAACAGTTGGCTAGCACTCGTTCCTCGTACATTTTAGCCAACAATTTCGCGCCGCTTAGTAAGGCGTTAGTTGTACAAGGAGATCGCCATCAGCATTAACTATTCATCATATTCTATTGAAGATCTATTGGATGCAAAAGTAGAAATAGATAGAGAAAAATTTCCTAGTAATTATAATGCTTTACTTTCTGAGCTTGCCTCTAGAAATACTGAATTGGAAGCTCATAATCGAGTGCTCTCAATTGAAACTCAAAAACGTGAAGCTGGCATAACTAAAAGTTGCTCTCCTATACGTATTATTTTTATTTTATTCATTGGCTTTTTTAGCAGCTTATACTTTGCACTATCATCAAAGTTTGGACAAATGGAAGGTGGGGATAAGCTTTTATCTCTTATTATCACGCTCATGGCGGGGCTGCCGCTTTTACATTCATTCTTAAAAGGTTGGACACTAGGTCGACATGGAGTGGTTACATTGACTAATGATGCTTTTAGCTATTCAATTATGCAATTATTCTACAGCTTTGTTTTGTTCTATATAATAAGTTCTACGGTAGTTTGGTGGTAACGTACAACTAACAAGCTATTCAAGTGGGACAAATAACAGTTGGCTAGTTCCGCTCCGCTTCACATTTTAGCCAACTGCAATTTGCCCCTTAATAGGGCGTTATATGCCTATGAATAGAGTGCCGAATACTTCACTGCTTTCATTAAATAAATTGGCATGAGAAGGAATAATCAAGGACGAATATATGTTTAAAATAGGCGGAAAAATTAAAAAATTAACAACATCTGGTGCAACAAATTTTAGAAGTAGCGAACTAGTTTTTCGTAATAACATAATTAAAGTTAATTCGACTATACGGAGCTACCTGTTTGAAAGCTACTTTCACCTTTTCAATTGTTATTTTTTTTATTTTATATCATCAATTATTTTGGAAGATACCGGTACTCTAAACCCCTATGAAGAAATATTTTGGATTTTTATTGTTTGTTTGCTCGTTAGTACAATATTCAGGGTTGCTTTTGGCTTAAGAGCAAAAATAAAATATTTTGATTTGGATGCAAAGGTTTTTTACGTAGCTAACTCTTTTAAAAAGCGTATGAGTATACCTTTAGCTGAGATCGATAAGTTATATCTGATCCGTTTTCATAATAGCAGTACGAATAATAACTATAATGGATACGAATTTAGCCTAACTACGAAATCTGACGCAACATACCTGCTTATGAATCATTCCGATTTTTATAGCATGAAGAATGAAATAAAAAAACTAGCTGATATTTTAGGAGTCCCATTTGAAATTTTAGTGGCTGGCGACATTTATGAAGACCCAATTTTAGAGTAAACGGCATATAACAAGGGTTTTCAAGTTGGACAAATTACAGTTGGCTTTTTTTTCGTGCCTCACTTATTTTAGCCAACTGCAATTTGCCGCTTAAAACGGCGTTAGGCTTCAAAGCAGTCACGATGGACATATGATAAAAAATAAATTTGGTAGGTTTCAAAAAATTAGGCAACGCCACAAATATATAATTCAATATGGACTGATAATAGCTGTATCTGCTTTCATATATTACGTTCCTTCTCTTTTAAATCTAATCGGTTTTACTGATATAAAACCTGGAGATTATTTCAAACCACATTTAAAGACTCCAATTGATTCTATATATTTCAGCGTCGTATCTATTACTACTCTCGGGTTTGGCGATATAAACCCAATATCACAGATTATGAGAGCTGTGGTTTCAATTGAGGTACTTCTTGGAATAGTTACTATTGGTCAGGCCCTTCATTCTATTACTGTCAAAGCAGAGGAAGATAAAAGATTACCTCATAGGCTTGCAGCATATGAAGATGTAAGGCTACTAACTACTAGGTTAATTTCGTATTGGAAAGATATTTATTTGCAGTCCGTACCTAAAAAATATCCAGCTTCATTGACAGAGCTTTTGTCTCAAGAAAATATTAACAAGATGGGAATGTGTTTAGACCTAGATGCAAAACCTAGTGTTACGCCACCAAGAACTTGGTGGCAGTGGTTGCCTGAAAAGGTGAATGAGATGACAGTAATGTCAGATAAAATCTTGGAACGCCATGTGCAAGTGCTGGATCCACTCGCATATAGTTATATTCATAATCTATTATCTGATGGTATGTTATCTCCAATGAAAGGAAGTATCATGAATGCTGTTAGGCAATCTGATAAGGCTATGGGCTTTCCGCGTCCTACAAATTATGGGTGTTACTTAGCAGACAACGAGGACTCTTTAAAACCAATAATAGATTTAGATAACTGGTGCCAAAAGGAGTACAGTATATTGAAAAACTCAAGCAACATCCTAATAAAAGAGCCTTTTAAAGTACCTGCTATAGAAAGTATTGTAGATAACCCAGCTAGCCTTATTTCTCAAGAAAAACTTCAGGCGCAATTGATTAAACAAGAAGAATATAGAGCTCGTACTGAAGCCTAACAAGCAATTTAACAGGACTAAAAACAGCGGGCTATTCGCTCCGCTCAAGTTTAGCCCACAATTTTTAGCCCGTTAATTGGGCGTTATATGCACGGAACACAGCTCAACTATTGAGCATCTAAAAGGAATTTAAAATTGGATTTTGAAAAAATAGAAAGTAAGTTATCTATTTCACTCCCTGAGTACTATAAATTAGCTATTTCTAACTACCCATTTAAAGCACTCGATAATTTAGACTTTGTTGAAGATAACTTAGTAAACGATGAAGAGTGGTTAATTCAAACAAATATTGAGCTAAGAGAGTGTTTATTTTTCGGGAATAATTGGCCAAGTCATTTTTTTGCTATCGGGCATGATGGATTCGGAAACTTTACTTTCATCAATGTTAAAGAGTTCGATGAAACAATCTACTTTGCAGATCACGAAGAAGAGTTTGTGCCATCAGATATAGATGATTTGGAACTTTGTAGTAATATGGAAGAGTACATTCAAGATTGCCTTGAAGAGCAAAAAGATGTTCTATCAGATTAATAGTGAAAGTGCATATAACAAGCAAATTAACAGGACTAAAAACAGCGGGCTGTTCGCTCCGCTCCATTTTAGCCCACTATTTTTAGCCCATTATTTGGGCGTTATGTGCACAAGGAGTTCTATTGAACATTAGGCATTTCTCTTTATACATTATTATATTAATGTGTTCTGCTTGTACAACATCAGGGCAACTTTACTATGTTGATACGGAAGGTAGCGAAAAACTTGGCTGTGAATACGAGTTCGTTGGCGCACCAAGTGTTGATAAATATGCAATTGAGTATGCTCTTAGTTTATGCGCTAAAAGTATTGTTAAAAAAGGTGGTGTAATCAAAGAAGAATATTTGTTAAAAATAGATACTTCTATTCCATTACCAGCTTGTGGCAAAACTTGGACTCATGATTTAGCCAAGCAACAGTTCAACTCTGATCAAATATCTAAAAAAGAATATGGTTATATTGTAGCTAACATTGATATGGGTTTTGCAGCAATCAATGAATGTGCACATAACAAGCAAATCAACAAGGACTAAAAACAGCGGGCTGTTCGCTTCGCTCCATTTTAGCCCACTATTTTTAGCCTGTTATTAGGGCGTTATGTTTTTATCGAATGGATGCATATATGAATAAATTGAGGATTAATAAAAGAATTTTTATGATAGGTTTATTACCTGTTTTAGGTTTACTCATTACATTTATTTTAAATTTTATCGCTGGTCCGGGTTATACGACTTCAGTAAATCAAGGTGCACTTCGTGTATATTTTATGGGTTCTGTTATGTGGTCGGTATTTGCATTTTTTACAGGTATATATATGTACTCAAAATGCAGTTCAATGAATCATCTTAAATTTATACTTGGAGTTTCATCTGTAGCTTTCGGTGTCGCAATGCCTTGGATTATAGGTATGTCGTAGAAAAAAACATAACAAGCCATTCAAGCAGGACAAATAACAGCTGGCTATTTACTCCTTCGTCGCTTATTTTAGCCAACTATCATTTGCCTCTTAATGGGGCGTTATAGGGCACATCAAAGTGTTGAGGATATATGAAGTTTTTCAGTAAAATAATATTAGTGTTAACTATCGTTTTTACGTCAAACTCCTTTGCTGTAGATAAAAAAGAAAATGATTATATATCTCCAATTATAGATGCATTTAAAAGTCAAAATAAAAATACAATTTCGACTTTAATTTCTTATCCGCTAAAACGAAAATTACCAATACCTTTTATTAAAAATAAAACAGAATTAATTAATCGGTTCGATGAAGTTTTTGATAAAGAGTTGATTGATTTAATATCTAATTCCGATGTGGATAAAGATTGGAGGCAGATGGGGTGGCGTGGGACTATGTTTTCCAATGGTAAACTTTGGTTAGATTCGAATGGAAAAATCAATGCAATAAATTATCACACAACTAAAGAAAAAGCTTTTGAGCAAAGTTTAATAGAGAAACAAAAGCAAACTTTGCATTCGAGTATAAGTGATTATAAAAAACCAATTTTAGAGTGGAAGACAGCCAAATTTCATATAAGGATTGATGATCTTGGTGACTATAATTATCGTTATACATCTTGGAGTATTAATAAAAAAACGAATGTTAAACCTGATTTAGTTTTATTTAACGGAAAAATGGTATTTGATGGAAGTGGTGGTAACCATCATTACTCATTTACTAATGGTAAATATACATATCGTTGTTATGTTAGTCTTCTTGGTAATAGTAAATCAGCTCCTGGAACTCTTGATGTTTTTAGAGGTAAAGAACACTTATTAAGTGATGATGTTCTCGAAGTGATAGGTCAATAATTTATATGGGGTTAATGCCCTATAACAAGCCATTCAAGCAGGACAAATAACAGTTGGCTATTTGCTCCTTCGTCGCTTATTTTAGCCAACCATTATTTGCCTCTTAATGGGGCGTTGGTATGACTCCCCACGTCAAGTTAAATACACTGATCCTTGTTCATTAATTTCAGAACCATTGTATTCACTTTTAGTATTAAGTGAGTTAACGCATAGAAT
>NZ_JACGVZ010000124.1:0-339 GCF_014077465.1 Colwellia sp. BRX10-4 | reverse complement strand
GGCTCTTGAGGTCGTCATGCTGAATTTATTTCAGTATCTTTTTTTTGTTTTGTCAACGACGAGATCCTGAAACAAGTTCAGGATGACGGTGTCTTTGTGAGTTGTATTTAAGTATATAAATTACTAGCTCTAGAGGTCGTCATGCTGAATTTATTTCAGTATCTTTTTTTTGTTTTGCCAACGACGAGATCCTGAAAAAAGTTCAGGATGACGATGTCTTTGTGAGTTGTATTTAAGTATATAAATTACTGGCTCTTGAGGTCGTCATGCTGAATTTATTTCAGTATCTTTTTTTTGTTTTGTCAACGACGAGATCCTGAAACAAGTTCAGGATGACGG
>NZ_JACGVZ010000120.1:0-353 GCF_014077465.1 Colwellia sp. BRX10-4 | reverse complement strand
TCTAACACATTGCCTGTGGCTGTTGTATCTTCAGCTGTTGTAACAGATTCACTATCATCACTTAGATCAGACACTGGTGTCACTGAAATGGTTAGTGTAGAGCTCTGTGTATCACCTGCACCGTCAGTAACAATGTAAGTAATTACAGGCACAGCACCGTTGAAATTATCATTAGGTGTGAAGGTGTAACTACCATCTGCATTTAAAGTGAGTTCACCCTCAGCAAGGGTAACCGTGTCACCTGCATTATAAGTATTACCATCAACAGTAAAACTGGTGACAGTTAGTGGACCATCTGCTGTTTCAGCATTATCTAACACATTGCCTGTGGCTGTTGTATCTTCAGCTGTTGT
>NZ_JACGVZ010000161.1:0-242 GCF_014077465.1 Colwellia sp. BRX10-4 | reverse complement strand
GGTGCTGTGCCTGTAATTACTTACATTGTTACTGACGGTGCAGGTGATACACAGAGCTCTACACTAACAATTTCAGTGACACCAGTGTCTGATCTAAGTGATGATAGTGAATCTGTTACAACAGCTGAAGATACAACAGCCACAGGCAATGTGTTAGATAATGCTGAAACAGCAGATGGTCCACTAACTGTCACCAGTTTTACTGTTGATGGTAATACTTATAATGCAGGTGACACGGTTAC
>NZ_JACGVZ010000075.1:0-1641 GCF_014077465.1 Colwellia sp. BRX10-4 | reverse complement strand
TTGCGTAAACATAATGTAGAGATGCTAACGTTAGGGCAATACATGCAACCGAGTAAGCATCATCTTGCGGTTAAACGCTATGTACCTCCAGAAGAGTTTGATGAGCTGGGTATTATCGCTAAAAGGCTTGGTTTTACTCATGCTGCGTGTGGCCCTTTGGTACGTTCAAGTTACCATGCAGATCTTCAAGCCTCGGGTAAAGAAATAAAATAATAAAACCGTATAGGATAAAACATGAATAAGAAATTTAATCCCGAAAAAGTCATCGATGTTGTTCACTGGAATGATAGCCTATTTTCTTTTAAAACCACACGCAGCCAAGGACTCCGCTTTAGAAATGGGGAATATATCATTATTGGCTTAGCGCAAGATGATGCTAGACCGATCTTACGTGCTTATAGCATCGCTAGTGCAAACCATGAAGATTATTTAGAATTTTTCAGTATTAAAGTTGAAGGCGGTGCTTTCACCTCTAAATTACAACATTTAGCGATTGGTGATGAAGTTATTATTGGCAGTAAACCAACCGGAACCGTGGTTATTGATGATTTACGCGATGGTCGAAACTTATTGTTAATTGGCACTGGCACAGGGCTAGCTCCCTTTTTAAGTATTATCAAAGATCCCGAAACTTATGAACGTTTTGAAAAGGTTATATTATTCCATGGCGTAAGATATGCCAATGAATTAGCATATAAAAACATAATCACTGAAGATCTGCCTAATCACGAATATCTGGGTGAAATGATTACTGAACAGCTCATCTATTATCCATGTGTCACACGAGAGCCTTATAAAAATCAAGGACGAATAACTGATTTATTGCGAACGGGAAAGTTATCTCTTGACCTTGGTATAGCTAAACTTGACCCAGAGTTTGATCGTGTGATGTTGTGCGGTAGTCCTTCAATGTTAAAGGATACCTGTACCATTCTAGATGAAAAAGGCTTCAAGGAAAGTCCTAAAAAAGGAATACAAGGTGACTACGTTGTTGAAAGAGCTTTTGTTGAAAAATAACAGGTTTATTCCATGAAAAAATAGGTAGCAAGGGTCTAAATATTGCTGGTTGCATTTATCAAGTTATCTGAATTTGGCTATAAAAAAACGAATAAAATTAAAAAATAACAGGTGTTTTCATACCTAAAAAAAGAGTGGTGGTCAATTGCATATTATCATGTGTGGCAATTGAGGTTGAAAATCGAACTGACCGATAAAACGATTGAAAAATATTATTCGAGTGATGTACTGAATCTAATTCGTACACCACCACCTATTTTTTACATAGGACCTAAAAATAAGAAAAAAATACAATGAAACCTACGCACGATAATTTGTTAGAATGTTTGAGTCAGGCATTTCCCGATGCTATTATCGAGATTGAGGACGAGAGCGAATAGCATACTGGTCAAGTAGACGCTGACCATTATCGAGTTCAAGTGCTTGACGCCAGATTCAATAGATTACATCGTATAGTCCGGCATTGTCTTATTTATAATGCAATGTCTAACTGGAGGTCAGAACAGGTGTATGCACTTAATATTATTCCTATGACTCTAAAAGAAGCTGCACAGGCAAAGAATGATCCACTCACAGCTGCGCGGCTTGATATCGAGTATGTAACCAATGTGTTTTACGTCGGTT
>NZ_JACGVZ010000081.1:0-1327 GCF_014077465.1 Colwellia sp. BRX10-4 | reverse complement strand
GAGTAAAATACTTATAACAAGTCATTAAAGCAGGACAAAAAACAGTTGGTTTTTGCTCCTGCGTCGCTTATTTTAACCAACTGTTTTTTGCCTCTTAATGAGGCGTTATGCGGCATTGCGAATTCAATTAAATGTAATTGTGGTATTTGCCTTTATCTTGGTTATTTACGCGTAATTAAATCTATTTCAGTTTTTGGTTAAATAGTTTTTCGCCAAAGTAGGTAAGTGATAAATTCACTTTTCATTAGTGGCTCAAAATTCACAGTTTAGTGTGTCGCAATGCTGTGAGTTTTTTAATGTGTATTTTATGTCGTTAATATTTATATAAATTGTACGGTTTGTGGTAATGTAAAAATCGCATAACAAGGCATTCAAACGGACAAAAAACAGTTGGCTGTTTTCGTTCCTCAACATTTTAGCCAACAATTTTTTGCCTGTTAACAGGGCGTTATGCGGCATTGCGAATTCGATTATATGTAATTGTGGTAGTTGCCTTTTCTTTATCTTGGTTATTTACGCGTAAATAAATCTATTTAAGTTATTGGTTAAATAGTTTTTCGCCAAAGTAGGTAAGTGATAAAATCACTTTTCATTAGTGGCTCAAAATTCACAGTTTAGTGTGTCGCAATGCTGTGAGTTTTTTAAATGTGCATTTTATGTTACTAATATTTATATAAATTGTACGATTTGTGGTAATGTAAAGTCGCATAACAAGGCATTCAAACGGACAAAAAACAGTTGGCTGTTTTCACTTCGTTCAACATTTTAGCCAACTAATTTTTGCCGCTTAATGTGGCGTTATGCGGCATTGCGAATTCGATTAAATGTAATTGTGGTAGTTGCCTTTTCTTTATCATGGTTATTTACGCGTAATTAAATCTATTTCAGTTTTTGGTTAAGTAGTTTTTCGCCAAAGTAGGTAAGTGATAAATTCACTTTTCATTAGTGGCTCAAAATTCACGGCTTGGTGTGTCGCAATGCTGTGAGTTTTTTTAATGTGCATTTTATGTCGCTAATATTTATATAAATTGTGCGGTTTGTGGTAATGTAAAAATCGCATAACAAGGCATTCAAACGGACAAAAAACAGTTGGCTATTTCACTCCGTTCACATTTTAGCCAACAATTTTTTGCCGCTTAATGTGGCGTTATGTTTTTTAATCGAATGGATGCGCATATGAAAAAATGGATGATTAATAAAAGAATATTTATGCTAGGTTTCTTGCCTGTTCTAGGTGTTCTTATTACACTTCTTTTAAATTTTATTGCTGGACCTGGTTATACAACCGCAGTAAATCAAGGTGCTATTTACATATATTTCAAGGGCT
>NZ_JACGVZ010000131.1:0-317 GCF_014077465.1 Colwellia sp. BRX10-4 | reverse complement strand
TCCCATTCCGAACTCAGAAGTGAAACGCAGTAGCGCCGATGGTAGTGTGGGAGTTCCCATGTGAGAGTAGGACATTGCTAGGCTTCTATTTAGAAAAACCCGTAGCTGATGCTACGGGTTTTTTGTTCCAAGGTTCTAATTTACTTTGTATTTTAAACAGTATAAATTAAATTATATCTTTGATATTACAAGTTTTGTCTAGCGACAATAGCACTGTGGCACCACCTGATCCCATTCCGAACTCAGAAGTGAAACGCAGTAGCGCCGATGGTAGTGTGGGAGTTCCCATGTGAGAGTAGGACATTGCTAGGCTTCTA
>NZ_JACGVZ010000077.1:0-1574 GCF_014077465.1 Colwellia sp. BRX10-4 | reverse complement strand
ATTACTTGTTTTATTATCTATGCGACTAAAGAAGCTAGATTAACCTAACAAGGCATTCAAACGGACAAAAAACAGTTGGCTGTTTTCACTTCGTTCAACATTATAGCCAACAATTTTTTGCCGCTGAATGTGGCGTTATGCAGAAAATTAAGATTTGGCAATAGTCGTCAACTTTACTAAAACGAGATAAATAATGATAAAAAAATTAGCTTTGCTTTTATCTTTTCTTATTCCATCAGTATTCGCTCAGGTTACTCTGGTAGATAAGTTTAAAATTGAACAACAAATTAAAGAATTTATGGCTAAAGAAGATGTTCCAGCATTGGCAGTTGGCATTATTCAACAAGGAAAAGTGGTATTTACTTCAGCGGTAGGTATAAAAGACAGAGAAACCAAGCAAGCAATAAACTCTAAGACGTTATTTCAAATTGGTTCTCAGTCGAAAGTATTAACTAGTATTATAACGTTAGAGCTAATAGATGAGGGGAAACTGAAGCTTACTGATCGTGTCATTGATCTTTTACCCGATGTTTTTCCAAAAGATTCTCTGGAAGAATTTAAATCATTAACGATTGAACTTCTAATGACACATCGTTCTGGTTTACCTAATTATCCTAAAAACGTCACTAGAATCGATGGTGATGCATTTTTAGGTGGTTATGATGAAAAAATGCTATTGAGTGCGCTAAAAACCATTAAATTAAGCTTTACCGTTAATGAAAAATGGGAATATTCAAATTTAAATTATGCTGTACTTGGATATGTGTTGAGCAAGCTGACAAATACAAGTTATGCTGAATTAGTTAAACATTATATTAATGATAAATATAGCCTTTCAAATACTTTGGTAAATTTATCTGAAAGCCAAAAGCACACTCAAATGGCTTTACCTTACAGAAAAGACGATCGTCAAGTTGTGACTAAACCGTGGAATATGGGGTTATTAGCGCCACATGGGGGTGTTTACTCAAGTATTGATGATCTAGCTCGCCTTATGGTGTTACAACTGAAGGCATACTCGTTATTCAGTAAAAACGGAGTGACTTCACCGCTCGTTTCAACTCAAATAAAATATGACACTGAATTTACTCAGGCTGGAGAAATATACCTAGGACTCAGTTATGGCCTTGGAATGTTTGAAGCAAGCAATGAGTTCCCTCTGTTTTCTAAAACAGTATTGTTTCATGGTGGCGATTTAGATGGTTATGGCTGTGAGTATTTATTTTCTCCAGAATATAATGTCGGAGTAGTTATGCTAACTTCAAGTGGTGGAGGTAAGTTTGTCAATTTTGGCAGGAAAATGATGAGTGAACTACTAGAAATAAGCGTAAAGTAGAATTGCGTTTCTTTCTGCATAACAAGCTGTTAAACAAGGACAAAAAACAGTTGGTTTTGCTCCTTTGTCGCTTATTTTAACCAACTATTTTATTGCCTCTTAACAGGGCGTTAGTATGACTCCCCACGTCAAGTTAAATACACTGAACCTTGTTCATTAATTTCAGAACCATTGTATTCACTTTTAGTATTAAGTGAGTTAACGCATAGAATGAAGCAAGTAATTTCGTCGGTTATCA
>NZ_JACGVZ010000154.1:0-245 GCF_014077465.1 Colwellia sp. BRX10-4 | reverse complement strand
TAGACACAATGACTCCCCACAAGGTGCTAGCCTCTAAATGTGGGTTAGTTTTACAAACCAGAGCCATAATATATGTGTCAACATTATCAAACAGAGGCTAGCATGATAAAACATAACATACTTTTCATTGGCTTAGATACCCATAAAACATTTACTGAAGTCGCTTATATTGAAGACCAACGTGGCGCTAAATCAACTCATCTAGGTAAAATACTCAGTAATAAAGCCGCCTTTAAAAAACTCGC
>NZ_JACGVZ010000053.1:0-4881 GCF_014077465.1 Colwellia sp. BRX10-4 | reverse complement strand
TGATAAAGTTGCAGGTATTGTGTTTGTAGATTCACCTCACCCAGAACAAATGGATTTAGTTCGAGAAATTGAAATGCCATTAATTTCATCTATAACAAATAAAGCCTCTCAAGTACTTAGCCACTAAATAGTCAAGCCAATTCCAGTCCCTTCACCTTCAACAATTTGCTCAAAAACATCAAAAACACGTTCGTGATCTTTTTGTTCTATACCCAAGCCATTGTCGCAGACAAATAAAGAAATCGCTGTATCTGATAATTCAGTATGAATTTTTACTTGTAGATTCCGCTCAACACTCCGATATTGCAAGGCATTTTTTAATAAGTTATCGATACATTGTGAAAAAAGTGGCTGATGAGTCAAAATGGAGTGTAAGGGTTTAGTTAAAATAAGCTCAGCGTTCAGTATTTTGTTTTTGGTCAACAATCTCTGCCAACTTTTTTCAATAAGGCTAGTTACATCATGAGGTTCTTTAATGACGTCCCCTTTCATGACTTTAGAAAACTCAAGTAGATTGGTGAGCAGATCCCCCATATGCTGAACATTTTTAAGTATTCTACTAAAACGATGCTGCTGTTTTTCGGTAGTTTTAGCCAATAATTCTCTCGCTAACGTGGACGTAAAGCTATTAATAGTGACCAAAGGTGATTTCAAGTCATGCGATACCACAAAAGCAAACTGTTCAAGTTCCTTATTCTTTGCCACTAAGTTACTCGTTAATGATAATGACTTCGAAACAAGGCTATCTTTGATACGGGCAACTTTCTTGAGCTCTAAATGGGCTACAACTTGCTGAGCAATAATGGTTAACTGTTTTTTTTGAATATAGGTCAATTGTGACGGTTTGTTATCGATGACACATAAAGTCCCCAGCCTTAGACCTTCAGGTGTTATCAATGGAGCACCTGCATAAAAAACAACTTGAGCGGGTCCAGTTACTAAAGGGTTATCATGAAAACGTTTATCTTTACGACTGTCTTGTATTTCAAAGATGTCATCCTGATGAATAGCATGCGCACAAAAGGCAATATCGCGCGGAGTCTCTCCTACTTCAAGCCCGTAATGAGACTTAAACCATTGTCGCTTCTCGTCGATAAAAGAAATTAGCACAATAGGAGTACCACAGACACTGGAGACAAGCTCGGTAAGCTGATCATAAGCTAGCTCAGATGGCGTATCTAAAATATTGTACTCATCTAATGCTGCCAAACGTGCCAGTTCATTGTCGGGTATTAAAGCTGATATCATCGAATTCTCGCTCCATTTATATCAAGTTATACGTAAGAGTTAAGTGATATATAAAACCATTAAGTTATGCAATCTGTGCAAGCAACTTTTCTTCTAACATATGTGCTGGCATAGGCTTACCCAATAAATAACCTTGTATCTTATCTATTTTAAGTTCACGACAAACTAATAATTGACTCTCTGTTTCTATACCTTCAGCAACAACAATGAAATCAAGAAGTTTAAGCATAATAGTGACGGCTTCAAGCAAGCTTTTTTTCTTGTTAACGTACGGCTCCTTTTTTTGTAGCGACTTGTCGAGTTTAACGATATCAATAGGGAAGTTATTTAAATGAGCAATAGAAAAAAAACCCATACCAAAATCATCTAATGCTATTTGGAAACCATGAGATGACAATGAATGAAGTGTATCTCGCGTTACTTCATCGTCTTCTAAAAGTGCTGTTTCAGTAATTTCTAAGATGATGGTACTAGGTAAAACTCTTTGCCGTGTTGTTTCGTATATTATTTTTTTAGTTAATTGAGGGTCTTGCAATTGTAAGGCTGAGATATTGATGGACATGGAGAAATCATCAGCAAATTGTCTTTGCCATGATCCTAGGTCAGCTAAAGCAGTCGTAAGTACCCATTGACCGAGATCATGAATCAATCGTGTTTCTTCAGCAACAGGAATAAATTCACCAGGTGTATATGACTTCGGTGAATCAGGCCATCTAATAAGGGCTTCAACACCAATGATTTGAGCGTTATGTGCACAAAACACGGGTTGATAAAATAGTCTAAACAATGATTTACGTTGATTTTCACTTATTTCACTTTGAATCAAAAAACGGCGATTAAATTCATTTTGATAATGCGATTCATAGAATCTTAAAGCGTTTTTACCATTCTGTTTTGCTCTGTACATCGCGATATCAGCACACTTGACCAATTCTACTTGGCTATCCGCATCGTTTGGGTATAAGGCAGCACCCATGCTAATAGTACATTTAATACGATGATCGTCGATTAAAAATGGCTTTTGAAATGAACTTAAAATACGATTGGCAATCATGTTAACTTCTTCGACAGATTGAACATTGGCTAAAGTAATAGCAAATTCGTCACCACCTAGTCGAGCGAAACCATCATTGATTCTTAAGCATTCTTTAACTCTTACAACCAAATCAACCAGTAATTGATCTCCTGCATGATGACCTAATGAGTCATTAACATGTTTAAATTCGTCTAAATCCAAGGCTAGCATACCGACAGATAGCTTTGTTCGGTCACTATTAGCAATCATAAACTTGAGGGTTTCATTAAAGTAATAGCGATTATGTAGACCCGTCAGTTGATCTGTTTCAGCCATATTCTTTAAAGCTAAGTAGCTTTCGTGCAATCGCTGTTCCATTTCAAAGCGTTTTTTAGAGTGTATAATCGCTTGATGGAGTTTGACATGTGATATGTCAATTTTAGAGATAAAGTCTTGTGCTCCAGCTTCAATACAGTTCAACGCAATTGAACTGTCTTGTGCGGCACTGATAACAATAATAGCGGTATTACCAAGATTTAAGCGAGAGCGGATGTCGATAATCATTTCAATACCATTAACTTCAGGCATATGATAATCAAGTAAAATAACGTCAAAGGTTTCAGCTTCAATTAGGGCAAGACCTTTGATGACAGAATCAGCCTCTTCCACTTCATAACTATTTTGTAAAGATGTACTCAACGCTCTTTTTACCAGAGCACTATCAATTTCATCATCATCAACAATCAAAATTCTCATTTAGTACCATCCTAGCATGAACATCTACTTTAAAAATACGAACACAAAGACATCCATAACCTTTTGTGAAAATCTACAAGACAATTGGTACATATTTACATTAGCAACCTAAGTTGATAATGTCTAATTTTCATGGATGTATTCACATTTCATTAATGACATAGGAAAACATATATCATGAAGGTAATGGTAATAGAGGGTAACCCTGACCATTTTGAGATTATTGAAGATGCTTTAGCGTCTATTACGGAAATACATGCTCATGTTGTAAGGTCAGAAACTTTATCTACAGGTGCTGCAAGACTTTCCTCTGAACACTTTGATATATGCCTGTGTGACCTACAATTACCTGATTCAACTATAAGCGAAACTGTACTGTGGTTAAGTTTACAAACTAACCCCTTGCCAATGGTGGTATTGACTTCTGTAAACAGTATTAAAATTGCACAAACTTTGCTGAACAAAGGCGTTCAAGACTATTTATCTAAAGATGAGTTGACACCACAATTACTATATAAAACATGTTATTATGCTATTGAGAGATTTAGGCACCAACAAGAATTTGCTGGATATAATCAAGATATGCAAGCATTTTGTGCTAGCTTATCTCATGATTTTAACGGTCATATTAGTCGTATTATGGGGGTATCTAAGGCATTAAAAGCCGACTTAACCTCAAGGATAGACTGTACTCCTGATGAATTAAAATGGTTTAACTACCTTGAGAAAAGTACAAAAGATGTACATAGCATAGTATCAGACTTACAAAGTTACTTATCTGTAGGCTATGCAAATCAAGTATTCGAAATTGTTAACTTAAAGCTCGTTATTACTAAAGCAGTTATATCACTTAAAGATACAATACAAACTGACTTTAAAGTGAATATACCGGATGAGCTGGCTGATATCTCAGGTAACATTGCTTTGTTACAACTCTTGTTCCAAAATCTAATTGCTAACAGCATAAAATTTAATAATAGCTTACCAATTATCGACATAGCCATGGACGATACTGGTAATTATATTGAAATATTATTGCAAGATAATGGTATCGGTTTCAATCCATTACATGTTAATAAAATATTCTCGCCGTTTCATCGACTAGTTAATGGTAAAAAATTTTCAGGCTCTGGCTTAGGCTTAAGTATTGTTAAGCGCATTATTGAACATCATAGTGGCAGTATAGAAGCTAAATCTGAATTAGGCGTAGGAAGTCTATTTATCTTGAAATTTAAAAAAGTCAAAATAATAGCGTAGAAAACTGTTTAAATTGTTTATTATCACCAAACAGATAGAGATAAAATTAGGTATGATCTTAAAGCAATTTAAACCTTAATGGTTGAAAACAATATTGATCATGCTGAACATGATAGATGCTTTCAGTGATTTTAATATTAAAAATTCAATCGCGTATTTAGTAAATTAACAACAAACGGTTACTTACTTGAGAAATGAAATACCCTAGGAAAATAGTAGTGAATTTATATATCCAGATATTATCTTTCTCAATATTAAAATGCCAAGAAAAGGCGATATAAAAACGTTAAAAATAATTAAAGCCGATATCGCTCTGTGTAGTATTTTAGTGGTGATGATAAGTACGTCAAGTACAGCACTTAAGATAGAGGAATAATATGTTTTAGTTACACAACTGTTGGTAAAACGATTTTATTAGTTATAATTACTAAGTTTTTAAACGCCAGAAAGCAAAAAACCCGTAGCATCAGCTACGGGTTCTTCTAAATAGAAGCCTAGCAATGTCCTACTCTCACATGGGAACTCCCACACTACCATCGGCGCTACTGCGTTTCACTTCTGAGTTCGGAATGGGATCAGGTGGTGCCACAGTGCTATTGTCGCTA
>NZ_JACGVZ010000102.1:0-566 GCF_014077465.1 Colwellia sp. BRX10-4 | reverse complement strand
TCAGACCCGACATAAAGGTCAAAAGGTTACTGAAATTTTTTGATGTGTCTAAAAGTGGCTATTACGATTGGCGCGAGCGTCAACCCAGTGCCCGTGCGATAGAAGATGTTGAACTTAAACAGAAAATCCAGCAAATATTCACTGAGAATAAAGGCCGATATGGTAGTCCTCGCATTTTTAAAACATTACAAAAGCAAGGATACAATATCGGTAAAAAACGTGTGAACGGTCGTATAGAGCGCTTGGGCTGGTTGTTAGAGTGATGCGGGTAACTACACGCTCTGCGTTTTATAAACGCTTTCCTGCGACAGGCAAAAACTTACGGCCTTATGGTGGCGTGCCATTGGTTAAAGATAAAGTATGGGTAGCAGATGTCACGTATTTGAAAGTGAAAGGTGTATGTCGTTATTTGTCGGTAATAATGGATTTATATTCACGGCATATTATTAGCTGGAGTTTAGATAAAAATAGAACGATGGACGTCACGAAACGCACATTAGAAAATGCGGTTAAGAAACGAAAACCGTCCGGTGATTTGATGCTCCATACAGATAGAGGCGTAGAAT
>NZ_JACGVZ010000092.1:0-758 GCF_014077465.1 Colwellia sp. BRX10-4 | reverse complement strand
CCATGCGCGACATCACAAAATGGACAGCGGCGAGTACAAATAGCACCCAAGATCATAAACGTTGCTGTGCCGTGGTTAAAACATTCATGTAAATTAGGACATGACGCTTCTTCACACACTGAGTTCAAATTATGCTTACGCATCGCTTGTTTAATTTCTGTTACCTTAGCGGTGTTACTTGGTATCTTTATTTTTAACCAACTAGGTTTTTTTAAGGTGGTTGCTTTTTCACTCGCAATAATTTTTACTGGAATAAAAGCCAACTTATCCGCATCACGAAGTTTTTCGCCAGCGACCAATAGTGATTGTTTAATGTTACTCATAATAGTGATCGACCTTGAGGCCAAAAACTGACCTCCTACGTTTATAATATACGCTATTGATTACAATGTTGGCAGCTGTGTTTCTAAGTTATCAATTGCGTGGACAGGCAAATTATTCTCAGACATAAAAGGCGCAATGGCTGAGAGGAATTATTATGCCACCCATAATAATTACTATGCCACCCATAATAATTACTATGCCACCCATGATAATACTACGCAGTGATAATGCTCTGAAACACAGCTATCAATTGGTCAACAATAATGCATGTACTGCATCTTGTAAGCTTTTGCCTATCGATTTTTATAAATGTTGATTAAAGGAGTGAATTTCAGGCAAGTTTTACTTGCTACTTAAAGGTAGTCGTATTTTTTCTTATGGTTTTAGTGCGGTCTTGCATGTGGTTATTTTTACGCGCTATTCAAACAAGCTTG
>NZ_JACGVZ010000148.1:0-253 GCF_014077465.1 Colwellia sp. BRX10-4 | reverse complement strand
CCTGTAATTACTTACATTGTTACTGACGGTGCAGGTGATACACAGAGCTCTACACTAACAATTTCAGTGACACCAGTGTCTGATCTAAGTGATGATAGTGAAACTGTTTCTGTTGCAGAAGACACAACCGCCACGGGCAATGTCCTCGATAATGCAGAAAGTGCAGATGGACCATTAACTGTCACCAGTTTTACTGTTGGTGGAAATACGTACAATGCAGGTGATACGGTTACCCTTGCTGAAGGTGAACTCA
>NZ_JACGVZ010000139.1:0-286 GCF_014077465.1 Colwellia sp. BRX10-4 | reverse complement strand
ATAATCGCGAAGCGATGGCCAACTGTTATTTTTCCGTTTGAGCAACTTGTTATATGCAGAGAACGTTGAATCAAACTCTGCACGAACTTAAGTTACCCATAAAATAAAAAATAGCCGTGAATTTTTACGCTACTCACAGCTGCCTGAACAAACTAATAGCGTTGCCACCTTTGAAAAAGGTAAAAGAAGCAATGCTTATTAGTGCTGCACTAAACCGAGTTTAGCGTAAAACACTTAGCTAAAAATGTCTTGCCCTAAAACGTATTTATTAAGAGCATATAACGCC
>NZ_JACGVZ010000074.1:0-1655 GCF_014077465.1 Colwellia sp. BRX10-4 | reverse complement strand
AACCGACGTAAAACACATTGGTTACATACTCGATATCAAGCCGCGCAGCTGTGAGTGGATCATTCTTTGCCTGTGCAGCTTCTTTTAGAGTCATAGGAATAATATTAAGTGCATACACCTGTTCTAACTTCCAGTTAGACACTGCGTTATAAATCAGCCAATGCCGCGCAATACGATGTAATCTATTGAATCTGGCGTCAAGCACTTGAACTCGATAATGGTCAGCGTCTACTTGACCAGTATGCTATTCGCTCTCGTCCTCAATCTCGATAATAGCATCGGGAAATGCCTGATTCAAACATTCTAACAAGGTATCGTGCGTAGGTTTCATTGTATTTTTTCCTGCATGTTATTCTGGTTTTTTAGACCCTATGGAATAGATAAATGGTGGTGTGCGAATTAGATTTAGTATATCACTCGAATAATATTTTTCGATCGTTTGATAGGTCAGTTCGATTTTTAACCTCAATTGCGATACATGAGAATATGCAAAGAACCACTACTTTTTTACAGACATGAAAAACATCTGTTACTGGTTGATTTTTATTTGTTTTTGTATGACGAAATTTAGATGATTTGATAAATACAACCTATAATATTTAGACCATTGCTACTTAATTTTTAATGGAATAAAGCTGTTATTTTTCAACAAAAGCTCTTTCAACAACGTAGTCGCCTTGTATTCCTTTTTTAGGACTTTCTTTGAAGCCTCTTTCATCTAAAATGGCACAGGTATCTTTTAACATTGAAGGACTACCGCACAACATCACACGATCAAACTCTGGGTCAAGTTTAGCTATACCAAGGTCAAGAGATAACTTTCCCGTTCGTAATAAATCAGTTATTCGTCCTTGATTTTTATAAGGCTCTCGTGTAACACATGGATAATAAATGAGCTGTTCAGTAATCATTTCACCCAGATATTCGTGATTAGGCAGATCTTCAGTAAGTATGTTTTTATATGCCAATTCATTGGCATATCTTACGCCATGGAACAATATAACCTTTTCAAAACGTTCATAAGTTTCAGGATCTTTGATAATACTTAAAAAGGGAGCTAGCCCCGTGCCAGTACCTATTAACAATAAATTTCGACCATCGCGTAAATCATCAATAACCACGGTTCCGGTTGGTTTACTGCCGATAATAACTTCATCACCAATCGTTAAATGTTGTAATTTAGAGGTGAAAGCACCGCCTTCAACTTTAATGCTGAAAAATTCCAAATAATCTTCATGGTTTGCACTAGCGATGCTATAAGCACGTAAGATCGGCCTAGCATCATCTTGCGCTAAGCCAATAATGATATATTCCCCATTTCTAAAGCGGAGTCCTTGGCTGCGTGTGGTCTTAAAAGAAAACAGGCTATCATTCCAGTGAACAACATCGATGACTTTTTCGGGATTAAATTTCTTATTCATGTTTTATCCTATACAGTTTTATTATTTTATTTCTTTACCCGAGGCTTGAAGATCTGCATGGTAACTTGAACGTACCAAAGGGCCACACGCAGCATGAGTAAAACCAAGTCTTTTAGCGATAATACCCAGCTCATCAAACTCTTCTGGAGGTACATAGCGTTTAACCGCAAGATGATGCTTACTCGGTTGCATGTATTGCCCTAACGTTAGCATCTCTACATTATGTTTACGCAA
>NZ_JACGVZ010000090.1:0-802 GCF_014077465.1 Colwellia sp. BRX10-4 | reverse complement strand
ACTCAAAAAAAGCTTCTACAAAAACGCGACGTATAATGCAGATCCCGAAGGAATCGACAAGCGCTGGTCAGCGTGGCTCACAACATGGAAATCTCTTAACGCCAGTACGACCGACCCTAGCACTACCGAAGTAAATAGTGCCCGTTCTCCAGTTGAGCTCTCTAGGCAGATGAAACTTGTCAATCCAAAATATAATTTGCGAGAGTGGTTCGTTGTGCCTGCGTATCAACAAGCGAGCATAGGGAATTACTCGTTAGTGCGAGAATTGCAGGAAGTCATGACGCAGCCATATGCCGAGCAATCAATTGATATGGAAAAAAAATACTATCGGCTTAAGCCACTTGAATTCTTCGAAACCGGTGGGTTATCCCATTATAGCTGCTCGTCATGACTTATCGCTTAATGATCAATTTATCTATATCTAGTGCCCAATGAGCATAAACATAATCCCTACTATTGACCTGCTTTACGCTGGCCAAGTACCGCTAATTCCCGCGTACGCGCCTGCCCCCAATGGTCAGATGTCAGATACACGCGGAAGGCTCTTGGGCGATTTACGCATTTCAGTCACCGACCGATGTAACTTCCGTTGCACTTATTGTATGCCCAAGGAAGTCTTCGGAAAAGGCTACCAATACCTGCCACAATCAGAACTATTGAGTTTCGATGAGATCACGCGCATGGCGCGACTGTTTGTTGCACACGGTGTTACAAAAATTCGTCTTACCGGTGGCGAACCCCTACTACGTAAAAACCTCGAGGTGTTGGTTGAAATGCTGGCCGCCTTAAAAACACCAAACGA
>NZ_JACGVZ010000069.1:0-1925 GCF_014077465.1 Colwellia sp. BRX10-4 | reverse complement strand
TATCCGGTTTATGGTAATCTAAAAGTCGCATAACAAGGCATTCAAACGGACAAAAAACAGTTGGCTGTTTTCACTTCGTTCAACATTTTAGCCAACAATTTTTTGCCGCTTAATGTGGCGTTATATTTTTTTGGAGAATTACTGTTTTGAAACTATGTCTAATAATTTTAAAGTTTATCTTGCTAGGACTTTTGATCTCTTCTTTTTACTTATTTAATAAATTCGTAGAGGATATTAATATAGCCTGCTTTCTCTCAATGATTAGTGGGGCATTAATTTACCCTGTATTTAAGCTTTCTACTTCGCCACCAACGGGACCATTGACATTAGAAGGGTTTGGTAAAAAAACACCTGTAGGGTTAGCAATAATACTATCTGGATTATTCGCATTGATACCTCTTTCTTTCCAGCCTCAACTCTCCAAAGCTTACACATCATACCTAGGTTTGATTCAAGGCTCAGATTTTTCACTATTTAGCCTAGAGCAGTTATGGTTTTTATTTGTGTTTGGAGGTCAGTTATTATTAGGTGCAATGGGAGTTCTTATCGTGTTGTTTCTTTTCCAAATAATGTCAAAACGAGTTGTTGATCATTATGCGGGTTAAAAAATATAACAAGTCGTTTAAACGGAATAAAAACAGTTGGCCATCGCTTCGCGATTATAGCCAACCATTTTTATCCGCTTAACGAGGCGTTAGGCATACATTAAATGGATATCAGTGTAAATTTCAATTCAGATCTCTTCCATCCTCATTTAGCAGATGAAGCTCAGGTTAACCCTGGAGTATATGGTGCGGAGTTAGCTTGGTGGCTTGGGAAAGAACTTGCTAAAAAAGGTGTTCCCACAACATACCCGGAGTCAGAAGATTGGGGTTGGTTCATTGAATATATTGTAGATGATAATGAATATTCACTTTGTTGTGCGAATGTAGAAAATCGAATCAATGAATGGCATATTTACTTAAATCCACATGCTAAAAGTCTGTTTGGCCGAAACAAAGCAAAAATAGAGGATGCTCATTTGCTTATCTCTGCTTTAAAGGAACTGTTAGAAAAAAACAAAGAAATCATAAATGTCGTATGGTGCGGCACATATGCCTAACAAGGCGTTCAAACGGACAAAAAACAGTTGGCTGTTTCACTCCGTTCACAATTTTAGCCAACAATTTTTTGCCGCTTAACGTGGCGTTAGGAATACAAAAGGAGTTTGGCATGAATCGATATATTTTAGGAATAGTAGGGACACTTGTTTTATTTGGTTGTAAAACGACACCCACGGAGCAATATCAAGGTTTACAATTAACTGAAGCTGAGTTGCTTTCGGAAAAATGGGAAAAATTAGAACGTTTTCCTCCCCTGTATCCTATCGAAGATGCGAGAGCAGGAAAAGAAGGCTGTGCTTCTGTTGAGTATGTTATTACTCCAGATAACGAAATCAAAGATATTAAAATCGTTTCCTCAACGAGTAAACATTTTGCTAAACAAGCAAAACTTAATGTAAAAAAATGGAAATGGTCTGTATTACCTAAAGGTATTATCCAAGATCCTATTAAAACTAATACTCAATTTCAGTTTTGTTTAGAGACTGGAGATGGGCATTGCTCGGAAAGCAACTCAATTGAAAATAATCAGTGCATTGGAGAAGATGTCATTTATTCAACAGGCTATAGAATCAAGCGTGGTGGGTAAGTATTCCTAACAAGAAAATCAACAAGGACACGTAACAGTTGGCTACGTTTCGCTTCGCTACACAATTTTAGCCAACCATTACTTAGCCTGTTATTTAGGCGTTAGGTTAACAAGGAGGATTCACATTGAAGTGTCCACATTGCGATAAAAAAATAAGTCTATTTTCTAAAACTTTGAATAAATTTGGCAAAGTTAAAGTATGCCCTCATTGCTCTGAACAATTTAAATCATTTATA
>NZ_JACGVZ010000099.1:0-594 GCF_014077465.1 Colwellia sp. BRX10-4 | reverse complement strand
GTGGTTGAATATCTTGATCAAAATGAAGTCTACTCATGAGTAATACCTTTAGTTGTACTGTTTATGGTACGAAGTATAGTTAAAACTAGATGTAAGTACAAGACTTTGAACTTGAGTTATAACGCCACGTTAAGCGGCAAAAAATTGTTGGCTAAAATTGTGAACGGAGTGAAACAGCCAACTGTTTTTTGTCCGTTTGAACGCCTTGTTATGTGTATGATAACCAAACACTATTATGACAACATTAATTTAAAGAGTAACCAAAAATTTTAGGACTTTTAAGTATTTCTGTAACCGTAGATTTAGCAGTTTCGTTAGATAGTTCACAAGCCTCTAAAATCTTAATCGCTACCTCTTTGTTGCCTGAAACTATTACTTGATCAAAACTATCCATTTTCTTTAGAGCGAACAGTCTTTCGTTTACAGTCATTCCATCCAAACATTCCATATTTGCAGACTTCCTAGATACACATAGACACAATGACTCCCCACAAGGTGCTAGCCTCTAAATGTGGGTTAGTTTTACAAACCAGAGCCATAATATATGTGTCAACATTATCAAACAGAGGCTAGCATGATAAAACATAACATACT
>NZ_JACGVZ010000063.1:0-2894 GCF_014077465.1 Colwellia sp. BRX10-4 | reverse complement strand
ATAATCGCGAAGCGATGGCCAACTGTTATTTTTCCGTTTGAGCAACTTGTTATATGCAGAGAACGTTGAATCAAACTCTGCACGAACTTAAGTTACCCATAAAATAAAAAATAGCCGTGAATTTTAAGCTACTCACAGCTGCCTGAACAAACTAATAGCGTTGCCACCTTTGAAAAAGGTAAAAGAGGCAATGCTTATTAGTGCTGCACTAAACGGAGTTTAGCGTAAAACACTTAGCTAAAAATGTCTTGCCCTAAAACGTATTTATTAAGAGCATATAACGCTTTGCTAAGCGGAAAATAATGGTTAGCTAAAATTAGTGAGGAACGAACGACAGCCAACTGTTTTACGTCCGTTTGAGCAACTTGTTAGAGCTATACTTTATAGTCCCATCCGCATTTAGATTTAGCTTCCTTAGCATTTTTGGCTCCACTAACCATGAAGTCCAATTGTATTGACGTCAATACAGGCGTTCTATCTATATTTCCTTCTGTTGCAGACCATTTCCACTTTTTGAGTGAAGCTGCCGCATGATTATCAAATACGCCTTTGGGGTAAGAATTTTTTACTTTGTAACCACTAGTTTTACCATCTTGGTTGATGCCAACAATAAGATCAACACACCCCGACAAACCTTTTTTAGCTGCTGCTAATGGATATTTAGGCTCTTGCCTCTTTTCAACTACCCAATACTCTTTAACTAAATCCCTTTGGTCTTTTAAAGATAAATCCTTATATTTTATTGGGGCTTCATCGACGACTTGTGCAGTATCACTTGATGCACAAGCACCTAAAACTAAACTTAACATTGTAATTAAAATGACATTTTTCATTGCTAACTCCTTATAGCTCTAACGCCTTACTAAGCGGCGATAAATAGTTGGCTAAAATTGCGAGGAACGAAGCTAGCCAATTGTTTAGCGTCCGTTTGAGTAACTTGTTATATGCGCTGAAGTAGTACTCTACAGCTATTAATATTTTAGTTTATATAGCTTTAACCCAAATAAAGGTCGGATCCATTTCCAACGACGTATAAAATATTCATTAATCAAATAACAGCCCAAAAATGTTAATAATATTAACGCTAAGGATTCACTATAAATTGATAGTCCTTGCCTTGTTAGCCAATAACCAATCATAACTATTAATGTTTGATGTAAAATATACCAAGGAAATACAGCCTCTGTCATATAAGAAAGAGCTTTACTCGGTTTATTTAGCCATCGTTGGGAAATAGCTAACAAGGCAACAATTGAAAACCATGCGTATGCTGTCTTTCTTGCTTTCTCAGAATAGTGTTCCGTAATATCAAGGGCATACGAGCTATGATTGTGACTTTCTAAATACCATACAATAGAAGCAATAGTTGAAATAATAAAAACCATGATTAGGGCTGGAATCAATGCTTTATTAATAGCCTGCCAAAAGCTTTTGTCTTTGGCTATTAAAAAGCCAAAAATAAAAATACTGAAATATAACTGATGGTTTGCCCAATCATCAAAAAGTGCATGTGTTGATGGGTAAATAGGTTTTAAAATATAGTGAAAAATTATAAATGGAATGACCGGAATCAACATTACCACAAAGATACCTAAACAGTTATCAAGGCATCTACTACTCATTTTTTTACCATAGCCATTCATAAAAGAAGCTAAAGGACGAGCGATAGGAATAAGTAATAAAGTATAAAAAAACAAATAAACAACGTACCAAAGGTGGTTCCAGGTTGGAATGATTACCGTGTATTTATCTATACTCCCTATTAAATATTCTGGATAAAACGCCCAAAAACCAGAAGTTATCTCTCCATTTTCTAATAGCTCAAGCCACGATTGCGGGGCGATAATAGTATGAATACAAAAAATTATTGGTATTAGAAGTATAATAGATCTCTTAAACGTAAATTTAATTAATGGTTGTTTATCAATGGCAAACCTTATCGCTATGCCAGAAATAAAAAATAATAAAGTTAAGCGCCAAGGATTGATCAACTTCATAAGGGATTCAACAGTTTCGCTAGCATGCACACTTTTTACATGATATCCCCAAGTCGAATAAAACATTCCTATGTGGTATAGAATAAGTACCCCAAAGACGATAACTCTTAGCCAGTCTAAATCATACCTTCTATCTATGTTTGCTCCATGCCCCATTTAAAACTCCATTTAGCATATAACGCCTACTTAAGCGGAAAAATATAGTTGGCTAAAATGTTGAACGGAGTGAAAACAGCCAACTGTATTTTTTCCGTTTGAAGTTCTTGTTAGCATTATGTGCAAGATAACACAGCACAAAAAAACAAATCCCCAAAACCCCAAATTAATGTACCCAATATAAATACATAGCCTTGAAACTTTATAAGGTTATCTCTAAATTCTTGCTCAAACTTCCAATGAAGTTGAAACGCTTTTTCACCTTCTTTGTTTTCGATATATGTGCGAATCTGTGAATTAACGTCATCTGGTAGATATTTTTTTGTATTAAGATTACCAAAATCGATAAAATTAATTAACGTACCTAAAATAACAATTAAAGCTCCTGAGCGAGCAAAAAAAGTACCATCAGGGTTATCTAAGTAATAAAGTTCAGTTACAGCACACATTAATAGTGAAACTAAAGAAGTAATAATTAGTAAAATATATTTTTTATTCATTCCCATCCAAACACTCAATTTAGTCTTGATAGTAGTAATGCTAACGCCCCATTATTTGTCCTGCTTGAATTGCTTGTTATGGCGCATACCACCAAAGATACAGGGAAAGACATACTCCAATAAAAGTAGCCGCCCTTACTATATTTGAGATCCAAGGTGCTAGAGATAAATAAGTAACACTAGATATTAAAGCGATACCACACACCCAATTAACAACTATTCTGTCGGTAACATTATTGTT
>NZ_JACGVZ010000058.1:0-3452 GCF_014077465.1 Colwellia sp. BRX10-4 | reverse complement strand
GTATTATTTGAAAAGCTGTTTGCAAACCGCAGCTAACAAGAACATCAAACGGAAAAATTACAGTTGGCTCTTTTTCGTTCCTCAAAATTTCAGCCAACTATAATTTTCCGCTTATGTAAGCGTTATAAATACCAAAAGGATTGAGTGTGGACGTAACCTTTTTCGCAGCAAATGTAGATTGCGATGTTAGTAGTTTTGAAGAAATTCTTGATGGCTCAATTCTGGGAGGAGGTAACTTTAAGAAAGAGCATATCAGTGATTTACTGAGTTGCTTTAAAAGTTCGGGTTCTGCTTTAAGTGACAACCTCTGGTTATTGCCAATAAACTTCTCAGAAGAGTTATCAATTATTGACGATGATAAGCTAAAAAGTATCGCCGTTCATTGGTCAGAAGAGAGTTCGTGGCAAAATACAAACGTTAATTCTATGGATTTAGCTGGTCATTTATTAGAATTAAAATATGGCTATTTACAACATTCAGATAAAAGAATTTTTGCACTATTTGAGTAGGTTTTTATAACAAGCCATTCAAGCAGGACAAATAACAGTTGGCTATTTGCTCCTTCGTCGCTTATTTTAGCCAACTATTATTTGCCTCTTAATGGGGCGTTAGGTGTACAAAGTGTTTAAGTCTGGCTTTAGAAAATTACACGTATATATGTCGATACTCAGTATCGCTGCAATATGTTTGTGGTTATCTATTTTTACTTTTGTTTTTGGTGTTATATTTGATGTAAATAAAATTCAGGTACAACCCATATTTGTAATACCTTTTACTATTTGGTTTTTTTCTGCATTAATTACTTTCTCGCTAGCCGCTTTTGTAAAATGCCAAAGTTGCAATAAACGTTTAGTGGTTATTACAAAGAGTAATGTTAAATCTAAAAATAAAGGTTGGGTTTTCTGGTTCTTACGTGAATTACCACCAAAAATTAAATGCGAGCATTGTGGTGTCCTATATACAGGCACACCTAACAAGCCACTCAAGTAGGACAAATAACAGTTGGTTAGGTTCCGCTTCGCTTCACATTATAACCAACTATTATTTGCCTCTTAGTGGGGCGTTAGGCATACAAGGAGAGTTCAGTGAAAAAATTAACTTTAGTATTTATATCCCTTATTTTATCTTTTTCAAGTTTAGCAAAGGACAAATTTTCGACAGAACAGTTAATCGAAAAAGCCAAGATATTTGTATCAGCCAAAAATGCTCGCCAACAACCAAATACAACCACCAAAGAAATAGATCATTATATATCGCTATTGTCTGATAATTTCATTGATGAACATGTAAAATTTAAGTTTACGTATACGGATAAATCGAAACTTCGTTCAGACATGGTTGGTAAACTAAAAGATAAAGTTATAAACAGCAATATTGAGATAAACGAAATTATGGTAGGGGCTAATGTTGTTTTTATAAAAATGACTGAAATGGGTAAAGTTAAGCCTGCACATTTAGATAAAATCATTGAATATAGTAAAACTAATATTGTCTCATTAGAATTTAACGAATCAGGTTTAATAAAGCATATTCGCCGACACCACGGTTAATGTATGCCTAACAAGCAATTCAAGACGGACAAATAACAGTTTGCTGTTTGCACTCCGTTTCAACATTTTAGCAAACTGTTATTTGCCGCTTAATATGGGCGTTAGGCAACAAGGGATATCATGGCTGAACTTTCAAGGATCGGAGAGGAACAAAAAACCTGGTACCCATGGCCTATCACTCGATTGGAATCTATATTACAAAAGGTTTTATATAGCGATCGTGGTTATGAACATGTATATGCTTTAAGAAAAAACATTGCATACAACCTTCAATATATAGAATTTCAAGATCAAATTATCCAAGAAATAAAACTTAGTTCTGTTATTTATACGCAAACAATTAAGACAATTGTTCTTGTTGGGTGCAGTATTATAGAGTCACTCTTACATTTTCTTTTAATAGTTAATGGTAATCACACCAAAACTGATTGGTCTGAAAAAATAACTTTTAAAGGTAATCAAAAAAAACTTGATGGTGAAGTTGTTAGAGTTGATACGGTTATCTATAAAAAACTGCCTGAAGAGCAGTTAAAACATATGTCATTTGATGCAATGATAAAATGTGCCAAATCTAAACATGTATTTGGTTCAAATAAAGAAATATATGAAAAATTAGAGTCACTTCGTAATCTACGAAACAAAGTACATTTACAGGTTATAAATAACCCGAATGACACTGATTGGAATACGTTTAATAATTCAGATTTATCAGATATATGTAAAGTATTATATGCTGTTTTTACTAGCAGTTTATTTGAAGTAACTGAAAAACAAGAACAGTGTTTTCGGTACTTACGGCGAAATTTTGTTGCCTAACAAGCACTTCAAACGGAACAAAAACAGTTGGTTAGGTTCCGCTTCGCTACACATTATAACCAACTATTTTTGTCCGCTTAAGTGGGCGTTATATGTACAGGGAGTTTTGATGCACGTTCGAGTAACGGATGTTAGTTTTACTATTGATCAACCGTGGATATTTAAGTTCCGCGACTCTGCTGAAAAGGAGTACCTAGCTTTTGATACTGAATTTTATACTTGTCATGGTCTGAAATGTCCTATTAATAGAATGCACCTTGATCAACTCGATGTAGGAATGGCATCTAAAATTAAGTTCGTTGTTATCAGCGGAGAAAATGTAGTTACATCAATTAACTAAACGTACATATAACAAGCCATTCAAGCAGGACTTTTAACAGTTGGTTAGGTTCCGCTTCGCTACACATTTTAACCAACAATTAAAAGCCTCTTAATGGGGCGTTATGTGTACATGGATGGAGTATCAAATTGGAAGATGCGTTAAAAATTGCTTTAGTAATTCCTTTTGCAATTGGATTTTTATACTTTGCCGTAAATTCTCTGTCCAATTTCACTAAATCATTAGCATTTTGTAGCCAGCCTTTTCTTGTTCGTTGTATTCCTTTTTTAATTTTCAATAAATCACTTTTTAATGGTAATGGTTTAATTTATCGTAAAAATGTCGGTAAATATTTAATTTATTCATTGCTATCATGGTGTTTATTTTTAATAGTAATGGTTAGTTTAAATGGTGCTTGGCGAGAGTTTGTGTAACGTACACATAACAAGCCAATCAAGCGGGAAAATTTACAGTTGGCTATTTTCGCTCCGCTCAATAATTTTAGCCAACTACAAATTTCCCCTTATTGGGGCGTTATAAGTATCCAAAAGGGAAGTGTTTATGTCACAGGATGAGATCAAATCAATCGTTAAAAAATATAAATTCAAATCGGTTAAAATCTTAATGGGTTTTTTATTAATAGCTGTTTTTGCAAATTGGTACTTAATTAATTCAAGTATTGAACGTCATGCTGAGTTAGGTTTACCTTATACAAGTAGCGATTCAGGTTTTATTTGGGGTGCAATAATTACAGGGTTATTTACAGT
>NZ_JACGVZ010000179.1:0-201 GCF_014077465.1 Colwellia sp. BRX10-4 | reverse complement strand
ATGTAAGTAATTACAGGCACAGCACCGTTGAAATTATCATTTGGTGTGAAGGTATAGCTACCGTCTGCATTTAAGATGAGTTCACCTTCAGCAAGGGTAACCGTATCACCTGCATTGTACGTATTTCCACCAACAGTAAAACTGGTGACAGTTAATGGTCCATCTGCACTTTCTGCATTATCGAGGACATTGCCCGTGGCG
>NZ_JACGVZ010000150.1:0-251 GCF_014077465.1 Colwellia sp. BRX10-4 | reverse complement strand
AGGCTTAACCATACAACACCCAAGTAGTTTTGCTACGAAGTGTTTGTAAAAGACTGACATATAAAGAATAACTTCACGCACTGTAATGAATTGAATAAGAAAACGCTTTTATATTTATGGCTCTAACGAGCAACAGCTTTCAAGATTGTAACCTTTTTGTCTAGCGACAATAGCACTGTGGCACCACCTGATCCCATTCCGAACTCAGAAGTGAAACGCAGTAGCGCCGATGGTAGTGTGGGAGTTCCCAT
>NZ_JACGVZ010000166.1:0-235 GCF_014077465.1 Colwellia sp. BRX10-4 | reverse complement strand
ATGAATTGGTAGGTCTGGGCAGACTTGAACTGCCGACCTCACCCTTATCAGGGGTGCGCTCTAACCAGCTGAGCTACAGACCTATCTTATTAGCAAGCCCAAGGGCTTTCTTCTTCTAATTTGTTATCATGTAATTTGTGTAGACACTCGTGAAACCGAAGTTTCCATTAAACTGTTTTTACTTCAAGATAAGGAGGTGATCCAACCCCAGGTTCCCCTAGGGTTACCTTGTTAC
>NZ_JACGVZ010000142.1:0-272 GCF_014077465.1 Colwellia sp. BRX10-4 | reverse complement strand
ATATAGTCATTCAACCTTAATTATCTATACTTAGATTGTTTAGGTTATGTGCATGTTGTTTACGAATATCTAGCCAATAACACTTGATGATTACCGCTTTTCTTTCGAGGCAACAAGTACCTTTACTCATAAACGAATACTCACGGCTTGCTATAAAAAGCTGTCTATATTTCTTTCGAAGAGTAAAGCACATAACAAACTTTCAAACTTGGAGGTGAGTAATGGATGAATTAACTAATAAATTTTCTGCATTTGGTGGTTTAGACTGGGCT
>NZ_JACGVZ010000171.1:0-225 GCF_014077465.1 Colwellia sp. BRX10-4 | reverse complement strand
TTATCCGGTTTATGGTAATCTAAAAGTCGCATAACAAGGCATTCAAACGGACAAAAAACAGTTGGCTGTTTTCACTTCGTTCAACATTTTAGCCAACAATTTTTTGCCGCTTAATGTGGCGTTATGCGGCATTGCGAATTCGATTAAATGTAATTGTGGTAGTTGTCTTTTCTTTATCTTGGTTATTTACGCGTAATTAAATCTATTTCACTTTTTGGTTAAATA
>NZ_JACGVZ010000146.1:0-256 GCF_014077465.1 Colwellia sp. BRX10-4 | reverse complement strand
GATCAAGCATCGGGTGTGGCACAATCACCGACGGCGTTAGGACGGCAATAGCCTAACGGCTATTGAACCGCGAACATAGACTGAAGACAGGTGCCACGACGAAATGAGTAAGGTAGGCGCTGCTAGCAAACAAGTTAGTAATCCACGAATATCAGCATGATAACCGACGAAATTACTTGCTTCATTCTATGCGTTAACTCACTTAATACTAAAAGTGAATACAATGGTTCTGAAATTAATGAACAAGGATCAGTGT
>NZ_JACGVZ010000093.1:0-739 GCF_014077465.1 Colwellia sp. BRX10-4 | reverse complement strand
GCGTTATAACTCAAGTTCAAAGTCTTGTACTTACATCTAGTTTTAACTATACTTCGTACCATAAACAGTACAACTAAAGGTATTACTCATGAGTAGACTTCATTTTGATCAAGATATTCAACCACTTTCTGATTTTAGAGCTGGTGCAGCGTCATTTATTCGTCAAATTAACGAAACAAGAAGACCAATTGTGATCACACAAAGAGGAAAAGGTGTGGCTGTAGTTGTCGATGTGGCAGAGTATGAGTCAATGCAGGAAAAAATTGAATTACTTGAAGAAGTACAAAAAGCTGAAGCTCAACTTTCTGCTGGATTAGGTATTTCTAATTCTGATGCTCGCGCACAAATTTTAAAGAGTATTAAACCTTGAAAATAGTTTGGTCTCCTTTAGCGTTAGAAAAGCTAGAAGCGTCCGCTAAGTTTATTGCACTTGATAAACCATCGGCTGCTGACAAATGGGTTAATGATATTTTTGATCGCATTGACTTACTCGGTTCTCAACCTCAATTAGGCCGAGAAGTACCTGAGTTGTTAGGTTCAAATTATCGTGAAGTGATATTTGGTAGTTATCGTATTATCTATAAAGTTGAAAATGAAATTAAAATACTAACGTTACGTAATAGTCGTCAGTTGCTTAGTTTGGATGATATTGAGTTATAACAAGAACTTCAAACGGAAAAAATACAGTTGGCTATTTTCACTCCGTTCAACATTTTAGCCAACTATATTTTTCCGCTTA
>NZ_JACGVZ010000117.1:0-362 GCF_014077465.1 Colwellia sp. BRX10-4 | reverse complement strand
GTAGTATCTTCTGCAACAGAGACAGTTTCATTATCATCGCTCAGATCAGAAACTGGTGTCACTGAAATCGTTAAGGTAGAAGTCTGTGTATCACCTGCACCGTCAGTAACGCTATAAGTAATAACAGGCACAGCACCGTTGAAATTATCATTAGGTGTGAAGGTATAGCTACCGTCTGCATTTAAGATGAGTTCACCTTCAGCAAGGGTAACCGTATCACCTGCATTGTACGTATTTCCACCAACCGTAAAGCTTGTAACAGTTAGTGGACCGTCTGCAGTTTCTGCGTTATCAAGCACATTACCTGTAGCAATTGTATCTTCAGCTATCGTAACCGTTTCACTATCATCACTTAAATCTGA
>NZ_JACGVZ010000068.1:0-2136 GCF_014077465.1 Colwellia sp. BRX10-4 | reverse complement strand
TGTAAGCAGTTTCAAAAAATAGGCATATAACAAGCCACTCAAGCAGGACAAATAACAGTTGGCTTTGTTCGCTTCGCTCTCTATTATAGCCAACTGTTATTTGCCTCTTAGTGGGGCGTTATATGACTATGAAGTCATATTCACAAGGAGAGTAATATGAATATTAATGTAGCAATGGTTCCTTATATTTTAATTTTAACGTGTGTTTTGCCTACTTTATTCGCTATTCGATTAGCAAAGAAGCAAGAACGCTCTATGTTAACAAGCGGTGTAGTAACATTCGCACTTGGCTTTACATGGATCGGCGGTTGGATTTATTTAGCAATAATGAATTTTAAAAAACCTGTTCAGGTTGTTGATAAATAGTCATATAACAAGCTATTCAAGTGGGACAAATAACAGTTGGCTAGTTCCGCTTCGCTACACATTTTAGCCAACTGCAATTTGCCCCTTAATAGGGCGTTATATGCCTAAGATGAATTGTGTGTATTCCAGATAGACTTTTATAAAGCAGAGTGAGATATGTTTAAAAACAGCAAATTATTTTTTGGATTCATGCTAATCGGATCTTCTTTATGGCTTGGTCTCTTAACCTTTAAAATTGCAGGGAACTTAAATGCTGGTAATTGGCCAATAACTCCGGCGATTATCATGTCATCGGATATCAAGAGAGTTGAACATAAAGATGAACGCTATATTCTAGATATAAAATACCAATATGAGATTGATGGTAATAGTTATATTGGAAAAGAAATTTCCAATATGAATCAGCTTTACAATTTTAAAGAGGCGAATGAGAAATTAAAGCTTTATAAAGAAAACTCATTAGTTGAGGCTATTTATAATAGGGAGAACCCAACAATTGTTTATCTAGATGTAACTGTTAATTATATTTTGTATATCTTATCAGTAGTTTCGTTTGTAATGGCCATATTCTGTTTGGCTAATTTAATCAGACTGTTCAAAAATACTGGTGTTCAAGGCATATAACAAGTTACTTAAACGGACGCTAAACAGTTGGCTAGCTTCGTTCCTCGCAATTTTAGCCAACTATTTCGCGCCGCTTAGTAAGGCGTTATGTTTATTTCTATATAAGTGAGAGTTCATGGATTGGTTAAAACGTCATAAAGATGAAATTATAAAATTAACTATCGTATCAGTTATCTCATTAATAATTTTTAATATACTAATGGCTGGATTTGATTGGACTGTTTTAAATGTGCCAATTTTGGTTGATGAAAGCGGCTCCTTTTTATCTAAAACTTGGGTAGCTTATGTAACATGGGGAGAAGAAGCGGTAACGATTCAGCAGTCAAAATTTACTGTTTTGAGCTTGTTTCTCACAATGATCTTCGCAGTTATTCAATTGTTTTTCTGGGGTTTTAACCGTAAATACAAGCGTAACCAATAAACATAACAAGCCATTCAAGCAGGACAAATAACAGTTGGCTATTTGCTCCTTCGTCGCTTATTTTAGCCAACCATTATTTGCCTCTTAATGGGGCGTTATGTGGCTTTCAGGTTTGGTGAATTAAAAGAGGTATTTGTGGTTCATTTGAAATTTTATTTACTTGGCTTAGTGACCTTCATCTTAAGTGGTTGGGAGCTTTATACTTCATTCTTGAATGGTCAACTTGGTGTGTTACATATCTTATTTTTAACTGTTGGTTTAGTTGGAGCTATATTTTGTTTTTTGGGTAAATTTCCTCAAATGGCTAAAAGGTTACTAACAGTGTTTTATTTTATTCAATTGGTTTTCATATACAGTGAATCCTTTAGTGTTAAGTTTGTTGCGAGTTTTGCATTCCCAGTTCATTATTTTTTGCGAAACGACAGTGGTTTACAGCAAACTTTTAGTAATCCAACTGGCTTAGGTTTAAACTTGTTTGCTTTGCTAATGTTGTTTTTTGTATATAAAATTTATAGCGGTAAAACTGCCACATAACAAGCCATTCAAGCAGGACAAATAACAGCTGGCTATTTGCTCCTTCGTCGCTTATTTTAGCCAACTATTATTTGCCTCTTAATGGGGCGTTGGTATGACTCCCCACGTCAAGTTAAATACACTGATCCTTGTTCATTAATTTCAGAACCATTGTATTCACTTTTAGTATTAAGTGAGTTAACGCATAGAAT
>NZ_JACGVZ010000145.1:0-260 GCF_014077465.1 Colwellia sp. BRX10-4 | reverse complement strand
CTCTTTCTTTATACGAAGAATCATAATGGTCTCTTATATTATTCATATAAGATGGTGGAGCTATGCAGGATCGAACTGCAGACCTCCTGCGTGCAAGGCAGGCGCTCTCCCAGCTGAGCTATAGCCCCATCGGGATTCTTCTAATTTGTTATCATGTAATTTGTGTAGACACTCGTGAAACCGAAGTTTCCATTAAACTGTTTTTACTTCAAGATAAGGAGGTGATCCAACCCCAGGTTCCCCTAGGGTTACCTTGTTAC
>NZ_JACGVZ010000178.1:0-204 GCF_014077465.1 Colwellia sp. BRX10-4 | reverse complement strand
AGCTAAGAATATCGAGAGTACCTGCATGAATAAAAGTTTTGAGTTAGCGCATGGGATCAAGCATCGGGTGTGGCACAATCACCGACGGCGTTAGGACGGCAATAGCCTAACGGCTATTGAACCGCTAACATAGACTGAAGACAGGTGCCACGACGAAATGAGTAAGGTAGGCGCTGCTAACTAATCAGTGAGTAATCGACGAAT
>NZ_JACGVZ010000084.1:0-1000 GCF_014077465.1 Colwellia sp. BRX10-4 | reverse complement strand
AAAACCAATACGCCCTACGATGAGTCAAAATACTTAGAGGCCCTAAAACAAAGAGGCTCACCGCTATTAAAATTTGCTGTAAATAGCTAAATTTTACTAGTTGTCCACCTCAGGGCGTGTTGTTAGGTACACGTTACTACAGTTTAGCTTTTATATACAACAAGATACCTACGATAAAACCCAAAAGCCAGCAACAATAATGATGTTAAACCAAAGCCAATATATAAGTTAATTATTTGCTGTTCTGATAGCTCTATAACTTGAATTAAAAGCATTGGAGTTATTAGTAAAATGGGAAATAAAAAGCTTAATAAATGAGACAAACGATCCCAAGCTAAAACAGCTAGGCAATTGCTACATTGATATTGATTACCGATAAGGAATGACTTAGCTTTTTTTAATAAAGTTAAATCTGATTTATTTTTACAACTCGGACAAATTTTTTTCATTATTGCAGCTTACTCAATCCTTGATTGTGCGGTGTACCTAACGCCCAATTAACGGGCTAAAAATTGTGGGCTAAAATGGAAGCGAAGCGGACAGCCCACTGTTTTTAGTCCTGTTGAATTTCTTGTTAGGTAAGCCTTACGCCTTACCCTTTTTTACTTCCGACTTTAGGTACTCTAGGAAACTATCATCTTCGGTGTTGAATAGATCGAAACCTGTTTGTTTAAAACCATCCACCTCTACGCTTTCTACTTTTCCCACACCGGAATTATTTTGAGAATATCCATTTTGTAAAATGTAGATAAGCTGGTTAAACCTTAGATCTGGGCTCTTCGTCCACAGTTCATTTATTAACTCTAAAAACTCATCAATTCGTTGCGGTTCTCTCATTTAATACTCAAACCTTGAATGGCTACCTAACGCCTACTTAAGCGGAAAAATATAGTTGGCTAAAATGTTGAACGGAGTGAAAATAGCCAACTGTATTTTTTCCGTTTGAAGTTCTTGTTATAACTCAATATCATCCAAACTAAGCAACTGACGACTATTACGT
>NZ_JACGVZ010000157.1:0-243 GCF_014077465.1 Colwellia sp. BRX10-4 | reverse complement strand
GTGGTTGAATATCTTGATCAAAATGAAGTCTACTCATGAGTAATACCTTTAGTTGTACTGTTTATGGTACGAAGTATAGTTAAAACTAGATGTAAGTACAAGACTTTGAACTTGAGTTATAACGCTTTGCTAAGCGGAAAATAATGGTTGGCTATAATCGCGAAGCGATGGCCAACTGTTATTTTTCCGTTTGAGCAACTTGTTATATGCAGAGAACGTTGAATCAAACTCTGCACGAACTTA
>NZ_JACGVZ010000104.1:0-505 GCF_014077465.1 Colwellia sp. BRX10-4 | reverse complement strand
ATCATAACTTCGCCCTTTCTTTATATGAGGGCTCGCCAGTTGTAGACCTCCAAAAAGAATGTGCTAACACGCCTTGGGCATCAGTAAAAACCGAATTAACTTTTATAAACGGTTTGGCTAGTGGTGCAGCAAATATGTTGGGACCAATTTGGTACCCAAAAACGGTTGAAGTATCGTGTAAATAAACTATAAGTCATTCAAGCAGGGCTAAAAAAAGTTGGCCAATGCTCGTGCCTCGCTGATTTTGGCCAACAATTTTTAGCCTCTTAATGAGGCATTGGTATGACTCGCCACGTCAAGTTAAATACACTGAACCTTGTTCATTAATTTCAGAACCATTGTATTCACTTTTAGTATTAAGTGAGTTAACGCATAGAATTAAGCAAGTAATTTTGTCGGTTATCATGCTGATATTCGTCGATTACTCACTGATTAGTTAGCAGCGCCTACCTTACTCATTTCGTCGTGGCACCTGTCTTCAGTCTATGTTAGCGGTTCAATAGCC
>NZ_JACGVZ010000165.1:0-235 GCF_014077465.1 Colwellia sp. BRX10-4 | reverse complement strand
GCTGTTGTAACAGATTCACTATCATCACTTAGATCAGACACTGGTGTCACTGAAATTGTTAGTGTAGAGCTCTGTGTATCACCTGCACCGTCAGTAACAATGTAAGTAATTACAGGCACAGCACCATTGAAATTATCATTTGGTGTGAAGGTATAGCTACCGTCTGCATTTAAGATGAGTTCACCTTCAGCAAGGGTAACCGTATCACCTGCATTATACGTATTCCCACCAACCA
>NZ_JACGVZ010000138.1:0-286 GCF_014077465.1 Colwellia sp. BRX10-4 | reverse complement strand
AGGTGATACTCAGCGTTCTACCCTAACCATTTCAGTGACACCGGTTTCAGATTTAAGTGATGATAGTGAAACGGTTACGATAGCTGAAGATACAATTGCTACAGGTAATGTGCTTGATAACGCAGCAACTGCAGACGGTCCACTAACTCTTACAAGCTTTATGGTTGGTGGGAATACGTATAATGCAGGTGATACGGTTACCCTTGCTGAAGGTGAACTCATCTTAAATGCAGACGGTAGCTATACCTTCACACCAAATGATAATTTCAATGGTGCTGTGCCTGTA
>NZ_JACGVZ010000175.1:0-216 GCF_014077465.1 Colwellia sp. BRX10-4 | reverse complement strand
CTCCCTAAAGGGTCGTTGGAGACTACAACGTTGATAGGTCAGGTGTGTAAGGACTGCGAGGTCTTGAGCTAACTGATACTAATTGCCCGTGAGGCTTAACCATACAACACCCAAGTAGTTTTGCTACGAAGTGTTTGTAAAAGACTGACATATAAAGAATAACTTCACGCACTGTAATGAATTGAATAAGAAAACGCTTTTATATTTATGGCTCTA
>NZ_JACGVZ010000153.1:0-246 GCF_014077465.1 Colwellia sp. BRX10-4 | reverse complement strand
AATTTGCAAAAACAGCGAGTAAAAGAAATCCCGCTAAGATCTTTATAGATTTAAATTTATACTTTTTAATTATTAATTTGATCTCATCTGGTGACATATACACTCCCTTTTTGAATACTTATAACGCCCCATTAAGAGGCTTTTAATTGTTGGCTAAAATGTGAAGCGAAGCGGAACCTAGCCAACTGTTAAAAGTCCTGCTTGAATGGCTTGTTAGGCATATTTCACTGAACTATAAGTAATTGG
>NZ_JACGVZ010000116.1:0-362 GCF_014077465.1 Colwellia sp. BRX10-4 | reverse complement strand
GGCGTTATATGTCGCCACTGTTCAAGTAATTATGTTTTGCAACTTGGGCATATAAATTAATAGTTTGTGCTTGTTTCCGTTCTTTTTTGTGGTAACTTTAGTGGCATGAGATCAGTTTGTATTTTTGGTTACACAGTTTTCGCCTAAATGGATTTAGTGCATATCGCTCAATTCCCTTTAGGTTTTATAAAGTTTGTTTAGGTTTTTGCTTAATTGGCTTTTTAGTAAACGGCTCAAATTCACGTTTAGTAGCAAAGTGGCGAAAGGTTTTTTAAATCTACTCATTCCACGCTTTAACCTTTTATTGTTCTTGGTAACTTAAGTGTTTGCCATGTAAGCCAGATATAACAAGCTATTCAAGA